>JAEZEY010000189.1 GCA_023432845.1 Pseudomonadota bacterium | reverse complement strand
CCGGCGCACGCCCTTAAAGCGCCTGAACCCGGAATCCATATCCACAGACCGGGGTTATGGATTCCGGGTTCGCGCCTGTCGGCGCGCCCCGGAATGACGTAGAAGACGCCATGACCGCCACGCCCGACGCCGACACCGCCCCCCGCCGCTCCTTCGCCGAAGCGCTGGCAGTGTATTTGAAGCCGCGCGTGCTGATCGTGCTGCTGCTCGGCTTCTCGTCCGGCCTGCCGCTGGCGCTGTCGGGCTCGACGCTGGCGGTGTGGCTGACCGAAAGCCACATCGATCTTGCCACCATCGGTCTATTCTCGCTGGTCGGCCTGCCCTACACCTTCAAGTTCCTGTGGGCGCCGCTGATCGACGCGCTCGATGTCCCGGTCCTGTCGCGCCTGCTCGGCCGCCGCCGCGGCTGGCTGGTGTTCACGCAGTTGCTGCTGGTCCTCGCCATCGTCGTGCTGGGCTTCTGCGACCCGCTGACGTCGCTGCCGCTGATCATCGTCGGCGCGGTGCTGGTGGCCACTGCCTCGGCGACGCAGGACATCGTGATCGATGCCTTCCGCGTTGAAAGCCTCGACACCAGCGAACAGGGCGCCGGCATGGCCGGCTATGTCGCGGCCTATCGCATCGGAATGCTCGCCTCCGGCGCCGGTGTACTGTTTCTCGTCTCCTGGCTGGAGCATACCGGCGTGCCGCGCGCCGATGTGTGGATGTGGGGCTATATCGGCGCGGCCTGCGGCATGGTCATCGGCATCGGCGCCAGTCTTGCCGCCAAGGAACCAGCCGCGCCCGAAACCATCGCCCGCACGCACAATCCGCTGCAACGCTTGTACGACACAGCCACCGGCGCCTTCGGCGAGTTCCTGGCGCGCGACGCGGCGGTCGTCGTGCTGCTGTTCGTGGTGCTGTACAAATTCTGCGACGCCTTCGCCGGCGCGCTGACGGCCGCCTTTGTCATCGACATCGGCTTTGACAAGGCGACCTACGCCGCCGTGGTCAAGGGCGTCGGCCTTGCCGCCGCGCTGATCGGCGGTTTCGCCGGCGGCGCCATCGTGCGCGCGCTGCCGCTCGCCACGAGTCTGTGGATCGGCGGCATCGTGCAGATGGCGTCCAACCTCACCTTCTCGTGGCTGGCGCTGGTTGGCACGAGCGTGCCGGCGCTGACGGTGACGATCATCGTCGAGAACTTCACCGGCGCCATCGGCACCGTGATCTTTGTCGCCTACCTGTCGGCGCTGTGCGGCGACCGCGCCCACACGGCGACGCAATTCGCGCTGCTCACCGCGCTCGCCGCCGTCGGCCGCACCACGCTCGCCTCGGGCGGCGGCTTCATCGCCGAGGATCTCGGCTGGGCGACGTTCTTCGTCATCACCGCCGTGGCGGCGATCCCGTCGCTCGCCCTGCTGTGGTGGCTGCAGACGCGCGGCCACTTCGCCGCGCTCGACAGGCCGCGCGGACCGATGGCGGCGGACTAAGGCTCCACGGCGAAACAAACTCCGTTCGTTCCCGCGAAAGCGGGAACCCAGTTCCTGGCCTTCTGGGCCCCCGCTTTCGCGGGGGCGAACGGAAGTTCAGAACGGCAGGCCGACGTAATTCTCAGCCATCACGCTTTTCGCGGCATCGGACGACAGCAGATAGGACAGCTCGGTGTCCTGCAGCCGGTCCTCATAGGGCGAGTTGTCCGGGAACCGGTGCAGCATGGTGGTCATCCACCATGAGAAGCGCTGCGCCTTCCACACTCGCGCCAGCGCCTTTTCCGAATAGCCGTCGAGCCCGGCGTCGTCGCCCTTCTGATAGTGGTCGACCATGGCGTGGTAGAGATAATAGATATCTGACGCGGCGCTGTTGAGGCCGCGCGCGCCGGTCGGCGGGAAGATGTGCGCGGCGTCGCCGGCCAGAAACAGCCGGCCATAGCGCATCGGCTCGGCGACATAGCTGCGCAGCGGCGCGATGCTCTTCTCGATCGATGGCCCGGTCTGCAGCCGCGCCGCCACTTCATCCGGCAGGCGGTGCTTCAGCTCGGCCCAGAAGGCGTCATCCGACCAGTTCTCGACCGTGTCGGTGAGCGGCACCTGGATGTAATAGCGGCTGAGCACCTGCGAACGGAGCGAGCAGAGCGCAAATCCGTTCTTGTGCTTGGTGTAGATCAGTTCCGGCGACACCGGCTTGGTCTGCGACAGCACGCCGAGCCAGCCGAACGGATAGACGCGCTCGTATTCGCGCAGCACGCCGGCAGGGATCGACTTGCGGCTGACGCCGTGGAAGCCGTCGGCGCCGATGATGTATTCGCAATCGACGCGATGGCTGGTGCCATCCTTGTTGTAGGTCACGTAGGGCTTGTCGCTGTCGAGGCCATGCAGCGCCACGTCCTCGGCCTGGTGGATGACCTTGCCGTTCATGCGCTCGCGCGCCTCGTAGAGATCGCGCGTCACTTCGGTCTGGCCGTAGACGATGACCGACGAGCCACCGGAATATTTGTGCAGGTCGATGCGGTCGAGCTTGCCGTCATGGGCGATGAACACGCCGTCATGCACCTCGCCTTCGCGGTCCATGCGCTCGCCGCAGCCGGCCTCGCGCATCAGCCGGGCGAAGCCGTGCTCCAGCACGCCGGCGCGGATGCGCGCCAGGACGTAGTCGCGGGTGTGCTTCTCGAGGAGGACATTGTCGATGCCCTTGAGGTGCAGGAGCTGCGACAGCAGCAGGCCCGACGGGCCGCCGCCGACGATGCAAACCTGGGTTTTCATGGACGATTCCTCCGAAATGGTGCGCTGTTGGAGCGCACTATCGCCCGGAAGGCGCGCGGCGGGGAATGGATCGAGCCGACGATATCTTGTACATATCGAACATGCCGCGCCCCCCGCTCAAACCCGCGATCCTGACCTACAACCTGTTCGGCGAGGACCGTGACCTCCCCGACGTCGTGCATTGCGAGACCATCGCCGCCCGCTCGGTGCTGCACGACTGGCGGTTCCCGCCGCACCGCCACGGCCGGTTGCACCAAGTGCTGCTGATCGCCAAGGGCGGCGGCCGCGCCAATATCGAGGGCCGCGAGTTCCGCCTCCGGCCAATGGTCGCCGTCAATATGCCGGCCGGCCATGTTCACGGCTACGAATTCAAGCGCGGCACGCAAGGCTGGGTGGTGACCATCGCCACCGAAATTCTCGACGAGGCGATCGCGCCGTTGGAAGGCCTGTCGCGCGTCTTGTCGGACGCGGCGCTGCTGCGCGCCACGCCGGCCATGCGCCGGCTGATGCAGGACATCTTCACCGAGTTTGACGGCCGCAACTTCGCGCGCGCCCATGTGCTGAAAGCGCTGTCGGCGGCGCTGCTCGGCCTCGTCGCGCGCCAGCTTGCGGCGCAGACTTCGCACGGCGCCGTCACCGGCGACCGCCTGGTCGACCGCTTCGAGGCGCTGATCGACGAGCACTATCGCAAGCACTGGGCGGTGGCGCGCTATGCCGCGGCGCTGAAAGTGACGCCGACGCATCTGTCGCGGCTGACCCGCGAGGCCTTCGGCTGCCCAGCGTCGCACCTGATCCGCGACCGGATGGTGCGCGAGGCGCGTCGCCAGCTCGTCTATACCAACATGCCGGTGTCGAAGATCGCCTACACGCTCGGTTTCAACGATCCCGCTTACTTCACCCGCACCTTCACCGTGGCGACGGGACTGTCGCCGAGCGAGTTCCGGGAACGCGTGCATGCGGGGAAATGATCTTTCTCCGTCATTCCGGGACGGTGCGCAGCACCGGACCCGGAATCCAGACGCGATGACCAGACTTTCCGCTGGATTCCGGGTTCACGCGCTTGCGCGCGTGCCCCGGAATGACCGGTACTAAAACAGCGTCCGCTGCTTCATCGCCGCCGATAGCGTGCCTTCGTCGAGATAATCGAGTTCGCCGCCGACCGGCACGCCGTGAGCGAGGCGCGTGACCTTTACATTGGCGTCGGCGAGCAGCTCGGTGATGTAGTGCGCCGTGGTTTGGCCATCGACGGTGGCGTTGAGCGCGAGAATAACCTCGCTGACCTCGGGCTCGTGGGCGCGCTTGACCAGCGCCTCGATCGACAGGTCCTGCGGGCCGACGCCGTCGAGCGGCGACAAGGTACCGCCGAGCACATGATAGCGGCCGTTGACCGCATGGGCGCGTTCCAGCGCCCACAGATCGGCGACATCCGCGACGACGACGAGAATGCTCTGGTCCCGCCGCGTGTCGGTGCACACGGTGCATGGGTCATGGGTGTCGATATTGCCGCAGGT
>JAEZEY010000056.1 GCA_023432845.1 Pseudomonadota bacterium | reverse complement strand
GGACAGGGCGCTCGCCGTGCTGGCGACCGCCGAAGAGACCGCCGTGCCGAGATTCGCGCCCGACCAGCCGCCGCCGCTCGCCCAACGCGGCCGGTAGTGGCCGGTCGGATCGGCCTCGTTCGGATAGGCGCGCTTGAGCGCTGCGGCGAACGCCTCCGACCATGGCTTCTCGACATTGAGCGCGACCGCGTAAGGCAGCAGCGCCTCGAAGCGCTCGGCGGTGATTTCGGGCGCCTGGAGATTGAGGCGGTCGCTCTCCGCCGTCTCGAGATAAAGCTTGAAGCCGGCGAGCTGGTCCATGACCGGCCGGCCGAGCGCGGTCGGCGCGCGCATGAGATAGACGAACAGACCGTTGAGCGCGGTGAAGCATGTCACCAGGGCGACCGGCAACGGATGCTCGCCCACAAGCGACCACAATAAGGGCAGCGCATCGCCGATGCCGTTGGGGAAGGCGGCGCTCAGCACGTTGCCGAAAATCGACAGTGCAATGCCCAGAATGATAACGGTCAGCACCGCGCGGACGATCGAGGCAAAACTCTTGGCGCGGAACACCATCAGCGCCAGCGGAATGACGAACATGCCGACCCAGAAGCCGGCAAAGCCGCTGAACACGAAGATGAGGATGTCCTCGTCGCGCAGTCCGCCGAACATGACGGTGCCGGCGACGACCGCCAGCGTCATGATGACGCCGACAACCACGTAACCGGCATTGCGACGGAAGAAGCGGTTCTTGTTTTCCTTGACGATGCTGCTGCTGAAATCTTCCGCCGCGGTGGCAACGCCCTTGCCGTGCGCGCGGTCGATGGTGACGCTGCCGCCCTGCCCGTCGAGCCAGGCATTGATGGCGCGTTCGCCCGGCGGCAACGCCTGCGCGCCGCCCTCCGGCTTGCGGCCGGTATGGGTGAAGCTCAACGTGCCGTCCTTGTCGTCGAAGCGGATAAAGCCCTTCACCGCCAGCGACAAGGCCGCCGCCGTGAAGGCTCGCCACTTGTCGCGGCTGAAGCCCCAGTTCTCGATATAATTGGCGAGCGCCGGCGAGATGTCCTTCGGCGGATAAAACAGCGGGATGATGGTGCCGGGCCGCGGATCGCGGCCGACCGCGCGCCATGCCGCGAGATAATAGAAAAGCACGGCGATGAAGCCGCCGCCGCCGAATATCCAGGCGCGGTTGTCGCGCAAGCTCCACCAGAATTCCTGCGCCTCGGTCGGCGGCAGCACCGCGCCGTCGGGCAAGGCCGCGACCACGGTCAGGCCTTCGCCGGCCTGCAGCGGCTTCGTGGTTGAAACGGTGAGCGCGCCGTCGCCGTCGATGGCGCCGCGCCAGTCGGTGCCGCGGGCGCCGCGCGGTCCGGTGAACGCGGTGAAGCGCTCCGGCCGCAGCCGGTCCACCAGTTCGAGCCGATAGCTGGCGGCGTAGATCGGGAAGCTCCAGAAATTTCCAGTGACGTTCCAGTTCAGTTCGGGCTTGCCGTCAAACCAGCGCACCTGCCGCGCCGTGCGATACTGGAATTCGTAAACATGCTCGCCTTGCGTCAGCAGCACGTCCTTGTCGCCGGCATAGATGCGCATCACGTTGCCGCTCTTGCGCTCGGTGAAGTGCGGCTCGGCCTTGCCGTCGCGCGTCACGCCGATGAGATCGAACGTGACTTCGCGGCGGCGGCCCTGGGCATCAGTGAAGCTGAGCGGAAAATCGCGAAAGATGCCGCGCCTGATCTCGCGGCCTTCGGCGCGCACGCGGATGCGCTCGGTGACGGTCAGCTCGCCGTCCTTGGCAAGACGCACCGTCGAATCGAAAGACAGGATGGCCTCTGCGGCCACGCTTGCGCCGGCCATCGCGAGGGACATGCCAAGCGCCAGCGCGCCGGCGGCCGCAACGACGGCGCGACGCCTCACGACCGCGGCTCCAGCGCGACCTGCGGCACCGCGCGCTCACTCTCGCTGGAGAGTTCGAAGAACGGCCGCTCGGTAAAGCCGAACAGGCCGGCAACGACATTCGACGGGAACGATTGCACCAGCACATTCTGGTTGCGCACCGCGCCGTTGTAATAGCGCCGGGCCATCTGCAGTTCGTTCTCCAGCGTCGCAAGCTGCTGTTGCAGTTCGAGGAAACTGGCGCTGGCCTTGAGGTCGGGATAGTTCTCGGCAAGCGCTATCAGTTTGCCGAGCGCCCGCGACAACGCGTCTTCGACCTGAGCGCGGTGGGCGACGTCATCACGCCCCAGAGCGCCGGCCTGCCCGCGCAGCTTGACCACCTCCTCGAGCACGGAGCGTTCATGCGCGGCATAGCCCTTCACGGTCTCGACGAGGTTCGGCACCAGTTCGGCGCGGCGCTTGAGCTGCACATCGATGCCGCTCCACGCCTCATTCGTCATCTGCCGCGTCCGAACGAGGCGGTTGAAGATAACGATGGCCGCGATGGCGGCGGCGGCGACGACGGTGAGGATGATCCAAGTGAGCATGATGCTGTCCTTCACCCTCCCCCGAAGCAGCCGGAATGGTGTCCAGCGCCATCATGATCGTCTCGCCAACACCGTCTGTGTTGCCGATCACATCACCTGGGTAGCTTACAGCGTCGAAAAGCTCTAGCCAGCCCCGCCGGCTTCGGTCATCAGCCAGGCTTCGCCGCAGGCCTTGGCGAGTTCACGCACGCGCAGAATGTAGCTCTGGCGCTCGGTGACCGAGATGACGCCGCGGGCGTCGAGCAGATTGAAGACGTGGCTGGCCTTGATGCACTGGTCGTAGGCCGGCAGCGCCATGCCGTGCTGCGTGCGCTCGGCGTTGTAACCGGCGTCAAGATATTTCTTGCACGCCTGTTCGGCCATTCTGAACTGCTCGAACAACATGCCGGTGTCGGCGACTTCGAAATTGTGCTTCGAATATTCGCGCTCGGCCTGCAGGAAGACGTCGCCGTAGGTGACCTTCCGCTCGCCGTCGAGACCGTTGAAGTTGAGATCATAGACGCGATCGACGCCCTGCACATACATGGCGAGGCGCTCGAGACCGTAGGTCAGTTCGCCCGCGACCGGCGCGCATTCGACGCCGGCGACCTGCTGGAAATAGGTGAACTGCGACACTTCCATGCCGTCGCACCAGCATTCCCAGCCGAGGCCCCAGGCCCCGAGCGTCGGGCTCTCCCAGTCGTCCACGACGAAGCGGATATCGAGCAGCTCGGACGAAATGCCGAACACTTTCAGTGAGTCGAGATAGAGCTGCTGGATGTTCGGCGGCGACGGCTTCAGGATCACCTGAAACTGATAATAGTGCTGCAGCCGGTTCGGATTCTCGCCATAGCGGCCGTCCTTGGGCCGGCGCGAGGGCTGCACATAGGCGGCGTTCCAGGGCTTGGGCCCGAGCGCGCGCAAGGTGGTGGCCGGGTGGAAGGTGCCGGCGCCGACTTCCATGTCATAGGGCTGCAGCACGACGCAGCCGTAATCGGCCCAATAGCGATGAAGCGCAAGGATCAGGCCCTGAAAGGACCGCTCGGGGCGCATA
>JAEZEY010000042.1 GCA_023432845.1 Pseudomonadota bacterium | reverse complement strand
GATATGCGCGGCGAGATAATCAGCGAGCCGCGCTTCGTCCATGCGCAAAGCGGCCGGCGTCTCCTTGGTGCCCGAGAAGGCCTGCTGGCGATCGATCGACATGCCGTGCCTCAGGCCTTGAAGAAGGCGAGCAGCGCCGCCGCCGTCTCGTCGGGATTTTCCTCGGGCAGGAAGTGCCCGGACTTGATGGCGCGGCCTTCGACCCTGGTCGCCCAGCGCCGCCATACATCGAGCGGGCCGGCGGTCTGGCTCGGAAAGCCGCCCGAGCCCCACAGCGCCAGCATCGGGCAGTCGATGGTGCGGCCGGCGGCGCGGTCGGCCTCGTCATGGGCGAGGTCAGTGGTGGCGCCGGCGCGGTAGTCCTCGCAGAAGGCGCGGATGCGCGCCGGCTGAGAGGCCGAAGCGCGATAATGATCGAGCGCGGCGGAGTCGAAAGCGGAGAGGTCCTTGGTCATGGTCCAGCTCGCCAGCGTGCGCTCGAGATAGAAGGCCGGCTCGCGGGCGATCAGCGTCTCGGGCAGCGGTGCCGGCTGCGCCAGGAACATCCAGTGATAGGTCTTGAGCGCGAGCTTGTAGTCCATCGCTTTCCACATCTCGGACGTCGGCATGATATCGAGCGTGGCAAGGCGTTCGACGCAGGAAGGATGATCGAGCGTCAGGCGATAGGCGACGCGGCCGCCGCGATCATGGCCGGCGAGACGAAAGCGCGCGTGACCGAGCGCCGCCATAAGCTCGACCATGCCCTTGGCCATCGAGCGTTTGTCGTAAGGCGCGTGGCTCTCGCTCGGCTCGGGGGCGGCGGACGCGCCGTAGCCCGGCAGGTCGGCCATGACCAGGGTGAAATGGTCCTTCAGCTTCGGCGCCACGCGATGCCACAGGACATGCGTCTGCGGATAACCATGCAGCAACAGAAGCGGCGGTCCGTCGCCGCCGACACGCGCGAACAATCGGCCCGCCGAGGTGTCGACCTCGCGCGCGGCGAATCCCGGGAACAGATCGGCAATATCGGACATAACGCGAGTTCTCCCAGCGATAGAATATTCTATCCCGCCAACGGGGCTGGCGTCACGATGATCAGGCGAGGGCAGATCAGGACTTCGCTTCGCGCGCGATCGCCTGCCAGCCGATGTCGCGGCGGCAGAATCCTTCCGGCCAGTCGATCCTGTCGACCGCTTCGTAAGCGCGCCGCTGGGCCTCGGCCACGGACTTGCCGCGCGCGCAGACATTAAGGACCCGGCCGCCATTGGCGAGGATGTTGCCGCCCTCGGCCTTGGTGCCGGCATGGAAGATCTCAACGCCGTCGATCTGCGCCGCGGCATCGAGGCCCTTGATCACGGTGCCCTTGGCGTAATTGCCCGGATAACCCTTCGCCGCCATCACCACGGTGAGCGCGGCGTCGCCATACCAGCGCAGATCGAAGTTCCTGAGCTGGCCGTCGCGCGAGGCGATCAGCGCCGGCACAATGTCAGACATCATGCGCAGCATGATGACCTGCGTTTCCGGATCGCCGAAGCGCACATTGTATTCGATGAGCTGCGGCCCATCCTTCGTGATCATCAAGCCGGCGAACAACACACCCTTGAACGGCGTGCCGGCTTTCTTCAGTGCGGCGACCGTCGGCAGCACGATCTCGTCCATCACGCGCTTGTTCATCGCCTCGGTCATCACCGGTGCCGGCGAATAGGCGCCCATGCCGCCGGTGTTCGGACCCTTGTCGCCGTCATAGGCGCGCTTGTGGTCCTGCGCCGACGCAAGCGGCAACGCGGTGTCGCCGTCGCACAACGCGAAGAACGAGGCTTCCTCGCCGACGAGACAATCCTCCACGACCACTTCCGCCATCGCGCCGAGACCGCCGGAGAAGATCATGTCGATGGCGGCTTCGGCCTCGTCGACGGTGGCAGCGACCACGACTCCCTTGCCGGCGGCGAGACCGTCGGCCTTCACGACGATGGGCGCGCCTTGCCGGCGCACATAGGCCTTGGCCGCATCGCCGTTGGTGAAGCGCTCATAGGCGGCGGTCGGAATGTTGTTGGCCTTGCACAGGTCCTTGGTGAAGCCCTTGGAGCCTTCGAGCTGCGCGGCGGCTTGGGTCGGGCCGAAGGCCTTGATACCGGCCGCTTCCAGATCGTCGACGATGCCGGCGACCAGCGGCACTTCCGGGCCGACCACGACGAAGTCGATTTTGCTGCTTTTGCAGAAAACGATCACCGCCTTGTGGTCGGCGATGTCGAGCGCGACGGATTCGGCTTCCTGCGCGATGCCGGCATTGCCGGGGGCGCAATAGAGCTTTGTTGTCAGCGGGCTGGCGGCGATCTTCCAGGCCAGCGCATGCTCGCGGCCGCCGGAACCGAGAATGAGGATGTTCATGGCGCTGCCCTGTCCGATACCGCCGTTTGTCAAAGAGTGCGGCGCCGCTTGTCTCGACTTCATTCCGGGGCGCGGGCATCACGCCCGCGAACCCGGAATCCAGCGGCAATATTGCGCCGGGCTGGATTCCGGGTCCGCGCGTTGCACGCGCGTCCCGGAATGACGG
>JAEZEY010000046.1 GCA_023432845.1 Pseudomonadota bacterium | reverse complement strand
ACTGGAAGCTCGTCATGATGCCCCACACGGTGCCGAACAGACCGACGAACGGACCCGCAGAGCCGACCGTCGCCAGCACGAGCAGCCGTTTCTCCAGCCGCTCGATTTCGCGTGCGATCGTCACCTGCATCACCTTGTCGAGGCGCATCTGCAGGCCGGCGAAAGAGCGTTGCTGGCCGGAGAAGCTGCGCTTCCATTCCTGCATCGCGGCGACGAACAAGGCGGCCATCGAATTGGTCGGTTTGGCGGCGTGGGTGCGATAGAGCTCCTCCAGCGACTGGCCGGACCAGAACTGGGATTCGAAGTTGCGCATCGCGCGCGCGTTGCGCGTGTACAGCACCCACTTGTCGATGGCGATCGCCCAGACCCAGACCGAGCAGGCGAGCAGGCCCACCATGACGAACTTCACGACCCAGTGGGCGTGCCAGAACAGGGTCCACAGCGACAGGTCGGAAGCGACGATGGTCGGCAGTGACTGTGCCACATCGGCAGGATTCATAAGGCACGTCCTTTGCGTGGCGCCGGCCTTTTGGTTAAGGCCCGGCACCGCGGGTGTTCGAATTCCATTGGCATGGGCTCGACAGGCGGAATTCCTGCCAAACTTGGCCAAATGAGGGCGCTGAGCACGCTAAAACACGGGCTTTTGCTGGCCTTTGTGCCCCCAGACAGCGCCCTTATCGTAAAAGATTCGTTACGGGCATGATCCCGAAAAGTGGAACCCGGCTTTCGGAAATATCGTGCTCAAGGGCACAGCCGAGTGACATTTGAACGCCAGCGATTGGCTAAAAAGCGAAGCCGCCCGCCTCGGGGAGAGAGCGGACGGCTTCCACACCACGCAGAAGGATTTGAGCTAATTCTGCGTCGGGTTTTCCGGCGCCGGGCGGTTGCGCCGCTCAGCCATGAAGGCATCGAACTCGGTCTTGTCCTTGGCGAAGCGCAGCCGCTCCAGGAAGGCCTTGAACTCGCGCTGCTCTTCTTCCAGACGCCGCAAGGTGTCGTTGCGGTATTCGTCAAAGGCCGAGTTGCCGCTCGACGGGGCGCCGAAGGGTGAACCGCCAAAAGAGCCACCCGGACCGCCGCTCATCTTCGAGCGCATCCAGTCCATCTTCGACTGCAGGCGATCCATCTTGTGCTGCCAGCGATCGTGGCCGCGATAACCGCATCCCATTCTTCCACTCCCGATTGTGAAGGCCAGAGTTGCAAGACCCAGCGGCCACCAGACGATGAACCCCAGTACGGTGAGGGCAATCCACGCGGGCTTGCCGAATTCGTCGAGCTTGGCGGTGATTGGCATGGCGTCCTCTCGGGTCTCCGTGTGAATGTAAATAACATTTACATGAGTAAGGGCGTCGGAGCGGAATGTCAACACCCTTCACATTGCAATTTTACAGGTGGGGAGCGGCCGAACGGTTGCTAGGGGGCGCGGCGATAATACCCCTCCCCTTGATGAGGCCGGCTATTGGCCCTTACGCCGGCAGCCCGAGGCCGCGCAGATAAACGAGCACGGCCGCCTCGAGCAGTTCGTCCGGCGCCATCGGCAGCGTCCGCCGCGCGCGGTCGCCGCGCCCGAACAGCGAGGCGATGCCGTGCGTCATCGACCAGATGTGCAGCGCCACCATCAGGGCCGGCGGCCTCTGACCGGCCGGCATCGATGCCACCAGCCGCTCCGCCGCCGTACGCAGCACCGCAAAGGCGTTCTCGCTCGCAGCCCGCAATTGTGGATCGCTGTCGCTCGGCACGCCGGCTTCGAACATCGCCGAGTAATAAGCCGGCATGTCGCGCGCGAAATCGAGATAGGCCTTGCCGAGCCGGTTGAACGCGGTCTTCGTATTGGGCCTGCCGTCATCCCAGGCCTTGTCGAGCGCGACCGTGAACAATTCGAAGCCGCGGCGCGCCACATCGGCGATCAACTCCTCGCGGCTCTTGAAGTGCCTGTACGGCGCCGCAGGCGACACGCCGGCCCAGCGCGCGGCATCGGCAAAGGTGAAACCGGCCGGTCCCTTCTCAGCGATCAGTTCCAGCGCGGCGCGGACCAGCGCTTCCTTCAGATTGCCGTGGTGATAGCCGCGTGCGCCCTCGCCCCCGCCGGACGCGCCGTCGCGGTCGTGCTTGGTCCATCTCATGCGCTGCAGGCCTTCATGTGAAGGGGCTTTACATGAGTCAGGCGAGGAAAGCGAGCAGAACCCGTGTCAGCGCCCGCGCGGCGCGGCGGCCAGCGGCAGGGTATCGAACAAGGTTGGGCCGCCGGGCTGGGCGCCTTCGATGGTGAGCAGCTTGAGTTTAGTCACAACGCCGCCGGGCGCGGAGAAGCCGCCCGTTCGCGCGCCATTGCCGCCGCTCGCGGCCAACACGCGATGACAAGGCATGACGACAGGGCACGGATTTTGCCCCATCGCCTGGCCGACGGCGCGCGCCAGTGTCTTGTCGCCGAGCCGTTCGGCGACTTCGCCATAGGTCAGCGTCTGGCCGGGCGGTATCTGCCGCACGATCTTATAAACACGGGCGTTGAACTCCGGCGTCGCGCCATCGTCAATGGTGACGTCGGAGAGGTCGCGCTTCTCGCCATTGAGCAGCGCGATGATGCCGTGGATGGCCTGCTGCGTGCGGCTGTCGGGCGCACGCTCGACCGCTTCGGGGAAACGCCTGCGCATCCGCGCGCGCGTCGCGTCTGCATCGCCTTCCGGCAGTTGCACGCCGATCAGTCCGCGCTCATTCCACGCGATGGCGCAGACGCCGATGGCCGTGTCGAACAGGGTGAAGCTTTGTTCGCTCATAATTCAAATCTAGCACGCGCATCCGTCCCGCGCCGCCCGATTTCTGATGATCCCACACACCAAGCGGCGACGCGGGTGCCACCGAGGGTAATGGCCAGCGGCGGCGCCGCCGCCTGCATCGATCGGTGGAGGCCCTAGGGCACCCCGCCCGCGTCCTGGTCCGCCTTCATGGCGATGCGCAGCGGTTTCGGGATCGGCTTGGCACGGCCGCCGGAGACGAAGGCGACCTGCACGTCGGCCTCGACCAGCAATTCGTCGCCGCGCTTGACCTGCTGATGCAGTGTGATCGAGGCGCCCTTCACTTCCTTCGGCCGCGTATAGAGGTCGAGCAAATCGTCCATCTTGGCCGGACGTTTGAAGTCGATCTTCATCTGCCGCACGACGAAGGCAAAGCCCGGCGCCTCCTTCTCGGTCTCCTCGAACAAAGCGCGGTGGTCGGCCCCTAACAGGCGCAGATAGTTGGTCCGCCCGCGCTCCATGAAGCGCAGATAGCTGGCGTGGTAGACGACACCGGAGAAATCGGTGTCCTCGTAATAGACCCGGATCTGCTGGTGATGCAGGCCGTCGGTGACGGCGCCGTCGATGGAATGTCCGCTCAATGAAAGAACCCCTCGTCGACGTCCCGGCGGCCGTCCAAAATGCGGGAAATGACAACAGCGTCTTTCTCGACCCGATAGAATATGACGTAGCTGTGCGCAACAACGCTGCGCAAGCCAGGCAGCAGGCTGCAACGATCGCGACCGATAAGCGGATACTCCGACAGGGTCTGAAGTCGCGCATTAAAAGTCATGATCAGATCGCGTGCGGCTGCGCGATGGCGCTCGGCGATATATCCGATGATGTGCAGAAGATCGGCGTCGGCTTCGTCGGTAAAGACGATCTTCATTCCGCTTTGGCTTCGACCCGATTGGGAATGGCACGACGCAGGAAATCATCGAGATCCCATTCGCGCAACCGCCCGGCCGCAATATCCGCGTCACCCTTCTCAAGATCGGCCTTCAACATCTGGTACTTTTCGGCCTGCTCGAAAATATAGGCAACGGCGCGCTGCTGCAGCTCCTCGGGAAGCTGCTCAAGCGCTTCGATTGCCTGCTGCTTGAATGTCTTCATATTTAAATTCTAGCACAAAATGGCGCCAGGCGTCACGCCTCGTCCTCATCCCCCGCGAACAAGCCGAACTGGCCCGGATCGCGCTTCGGCTCGCTCATGCCGAGATGCTTGAACGCCGCGCCGGTGAGCAAGCGGCCGCGCGGCGTGCGCTGGATGAAGCCCTTCTGGATCAGATAAGGCTCGATGATGTCCTCGATGGCATCGCGCGGCTCCGACAAGGCCGCGGCGATGGTCTCGATGCCGACTGGGCCGCCGGCATAGTTCTCGGCGATCATTTTCAGATAGCGGCGGTCCATGGCGTCGAGACCCGAGCCGTCGACCTCGAGCGCCGACAGCGCCTTGTCGGCGATGGCGCGATCCACCGCCTTGTCGCCATCGACATGGGCAAAATCGCGCACGCGGCGCAGCAGACGTCCGGCGATACGCGGCGTGCCGCGCGAGCGCCTGGCGATTTCGTTGGCGCCTTCCGGCGTCATCGGCAGGCCGAGCACGCGCGCGCCACGCGCCACGATGAGTTCGAGCTCGGCCTCGGTGTAGAAATTCAGGCGGATCGGAATGCCGAAACGGTCGCGCAGTGGGTTGGTCAAGAGACCGGCGCGTGTTGTCGCGCCGACCAAGGTGAACGGCGCCAGATCGATCTTCACCGAGCGCGCCGCCGGGCCCTCGCCGATGATGAGATCGAGCTGAAAATCCTCCATCGCCGGATAGAGGATTTCCTCGACATGCGGATTGAGGCGATGGATTTCGTCGATGAACAGCACATCGCGCGGCTCGAGATTGGTGAGCAGCGCGGCAAGGTCACCGGCTTTCGCGATCACCGGGCCGGAAGTGGAGCGGAAGTTGACGCCCATTTCGCGCGCCACGATCTGCGCCAGCGTGGTCTTGCCGAGACCGGGCGGGCCCACAAACAGCACATGATCGAGCGCCTCGCCGCGCGCCCTGGCGGCCTCGATAAACACTGAGAGATTCGCGCGCGCCTTCTCCTGGCCGACGAACTCGGCCAGCTTCTGCGGTCGCAGCGAGGCTTCGACATCGTCGTCGCGCTTGTCGGCGGAGACGAGGCGTTTGGGCGCAGTGGTCACGTCATCCCCCGGCGATATTTGTTCGGCAGCAGTTCGCCGATGGTGACGACGGTCGGCCCGTTCGTGCCATCCGGCACGATAACGCGCGCCTTGGCATCGTAGTCGTGAATGAGTTCGCGACAGGCGCCGCACGGCGACACCACGGCGATGTCGCCCTTCTCGCCCGGCTTGGGGTGGCGCACCGCGACGATGGTGTCGATGCCCTGGTCGCCCTTGTCGGTCAGCGCGGTTCCGATCGCCACCGCTTCGGCGCACACCGCGCCGCGCCCGACATAGGCGTCGAGATTGACGCCGGCCACGACACGCCCGTCGCGCGTGCGCAACGCCGCGCCGACCTCCTGCCAGTCGTTGCGATAGCGCGCCTTGATCGCCTTCGTGGCGGCGTCGATCAACTCTTTGTCTTTCGCGGTCAGTTTCATTCAAGCATCATATCATTTGGCGAGTTCTTTGAGTCCCTGCCGGATCAGCGCCGCCGTGTCGGCGCCCTCGCCCAGTGCGCGTGATGCGGCCGCGATCGCGGTCGCCGCCTGCGGCTGACCGTAGCCGAGATTGACCAAAGCCGACACCGCATCGAGCACCGGCTTGGGCGCGCGCCGCTCGTCCACCGCGCCAGCCACCTGCGCGGCGCCGAAATCGACATCGGCGAAAGCCGGCACCTTGTCCTTGAGTTCCGACACGATGCGCTCCGCGACCTTGGCGCCGACGCCCGGCGTGCGCGCCACCGACGCCTTGTCGCGCATGGCGATGGCGTTGGCGAGTTCGCTGACCTTCAGCGTCGACAGCACCGACAACGCCACCTTGGCGCCGATGCCCTGCACCGTCTGCAGCAGGCGGAACCATTCGCGCTCGGCATCGGTGTTAAAACCGAAGAGCTTGATCTGGTCCTCGCGCACATAGGTTTCAATGGCGAGCGTCGCCGCCTCACCCGGCGCCGGCAGCGCGGTCAGCGTGCGCGCGGCGCAATGCACCTGATAGCCGACGCCGCCGACATCGAGGATGACGTAATCCTCGCCGTAGGAGTCGATGACGCCCTTGAGCTTGCCGATCATGACTTGTCCGGCTTGTTGTAAAATTCTGCAATCGCTGGATCGAGCGCGGCCGGCTTCCTGGCTGCGGCCTTAACCGGCTCGTCCTCGTCATCCTCTCCGGGCCCGACGCGGATTATGCGCCGCGCCAGCAGCGCAACGAGCCAGAAGATGGCACCGATCGCCAGCAGGATCAGCGAGAACGAACTCGGCCCCGGCATCAGATAGGCTTCGCTCACGTGTTTTGGATTGTACGTCACCGTCGTCCTGGCACCGACCGGATAGGCGTCGGCCATCTTCTTGGCGCCGGCCGAGTTCTGCATGTTGAAGGCGTAAGGCTCGATGCCGCCGCCGAGATAGACCTTGCCGTCGATGCGATAGAGATAGTGCACATCGAACGTCGTCCATCGATCGGGCCTCTGGACGTCACGCGTCTCGCGCTCGTGCTGCGTGAGCCTGGCGTCGACAATCTCGGCGGCGGCGCGCGGCCATTTGAGTGTTAGCAAGCCGTGATAGGCACCCCAGGCGCCGAAGCCGAAGGCGACCGTGCCGAACACCGCGAGGAACCACGCCATGCGGTAATCGGGCCTGGCCTGCCTCTTCCGGCTCTTGTTCCCGCTCTTGCGCGCCATGACGCTTTACCCCAGTGCGCGGCGCAGCACCGCGCTCTGGCGGTGATGCGCGTGACAAATGGCAATCGCGAGCGCGTCGGCGGCATCCTCGCTCTGCGGTGCCGCCTTCGGCAGCAGCACGCCGATCATCAGACGGATCTGCGCCTTCTCGGCATGGCCGGCGCCGACAACGGTCTTCTTGATCAGGTTCGGCGCATATTCGGACACGGCGATGCCGGCGCGCGACGGCACCAGCATGGCAATGCCGCGCGCCTGGCCAAGTTTGAGCGTCGAGGCAGCGTTGCCGTTAACGAAGGTCGCTTCCACCGCCGCTTCCTGCGGCATGTAGCGCTCGATCACCGCCATCAGCCCGTCGTGGATCGCCACCAGCCGGATGCCGAGGTCGGCGCGCTCGGAGGTTTCCACTGAGCCGCAGGCGACATGAATCAGGCGATTGCCGTCGCTTTCGATCAGCCCCCAGCCGGTGCGGCGGAGGCCGGGGTCGATCCCGAGAATGCGAATCGGTTGGCGGGCCATGCCCCGTTGATAGCCCTCGCCGAGGCCCCGGGCCAGAAGCCGGTAGCCGCTTCCGGGCCCGGCTGGTAGAAGGGCGGCCCTGCACGGGCTGAGTCAGATGACAGAAATATTCGCGTCGGTCGCTGCCGACCCGCGCTTTCCCGTCGCGTTGGCCATTTCGATCGCCGCCGGGCTGGTGCGCGGCTTCACCGGCTTCGGCTCGGCCCTCATCTACATCCCGCTGATCTCGGCCGTGTATGGCCCGCATATCGCGGCGCCGACCCTGCTGCTGTTCGACACGATCTGCAGCGCGCCCTTCGCCATCCAATGCTGGCCGCAGGCGACGCGCCGCGAGGTGTTGCCGGTGGCGCTGGCCGCCGCGCTGGCTCTGCCGATCGGCGTCGCGGCCCTGCTCTATGTCGATGCGTTGGTCCTGCGCTGGTTCATCGCCATGCTGGTGCTGTTTGCCCTCGTCGTGCTGATCACCGGCTGGCGCTATCACGGCCGGCCGTCGGTGGCGGCCTCGCTCGGCGTCGGCGCCTTCGCCGGCTTCGGCTCAGGCGCGGTGCAGATCGCGGCGCCGGCGCTCCTGGTGTTCTGGCTCGGCGGCCCGAACAGCGCGACCACGGTGCGCGCCAACATCATGGTGCTGTTCGCCATCCAGGGGATGCTGGCGATCCTCGCCTACACCTTCTCCGGCCTGTTCGGCGCCGAGGTGCTGGCGCTGGCCTTCGTACTCGGCGTGCCGTTCATCATTGCGATGACGGTCGGCGCGCGCTGGTTCCGCGGCACCAGCGACACGCTCTACCGGCGCGTCGCCTACATCATCATCGCGTTCTCGGGGCTGGTCAGCTTGCCGCTATTCGACGCGTGGCGCTGATCACGCGCTCATCTTCTGCATCAGCGCGTCGGACAGTTCGAAGTTGGCGTAGACGTTCTGCACGTCGTCGCTTTCTTCCAGCGCCTCGACCATCTTGACGATCTTCTCGCCGGCGTCGTCGTCGACCGACACGGTGTTCTGCGGCTTCCAGACCATGCCGGACTTGCGCGGCTCGCCGAACTTGGCTTCCAGCGCCTTGGTCACTTCGTTGAGGCTGTCCAATTGGGTGACGATCTGGTGGCCGCTCTCGTCCGAGATCACGTCCTCGGCACCGGCCTCAATGGCGGCTTCGAGCATGGCGTCCCCGGTGGCCTTGTCGGCATCGTATTCGACGACGCCGATATGATCGAACATGAAGGACACCGCTCCGGTGGTGGCGAGATTGCCGCCGGCCTTGGAGAAGATCGAGCGGACCTCACCGGCGGTGCGGTTGGTGTTGTCGGTCAGCGTCTCGACGATGACGGCGACGCCGCCAGGCGCGTAGCCCTCGTAGCGGATCTCTTCGTAGTTCTCCTGCTCGGAGCCTGACGCTTTCTTGATGGCGCGCTCGATATTGTCCTTCGGCATGTTCTCGGCGCGGGCGGCGAGAATGGCCAGACGCAGGCGCGGATTGAAGGCCGGGTCCGGCAGGCCGAGCTTGGCCGCCACCGTGATTTCACGCGCCAGCTTGCCGAACACCTTGGAGCGGACTTTGTCCTGCTTCCCCTTGCGGTGCATGATGTTCTTGAATTGGGAATGACCAGCCATGGCTCTTGATCGCGCGTTCCGAGGATTGGATTGGTGGGCGGCTGTATAATCCGGGCGGCGGGGAAAATAAACGGGGGTTGCCCCGAAATGCGCCGGGCGCCCCCTCTCCCCTTAGGCCGCCACCGCCACATTCCTGAGCATGGCCGCGACCCGGGTCCGCATCTCGGTGACATTGACATGGACGCGGGCCTTGTAGCGGGCGACCGCGTCGCCATCGACCATGAAGAACTCTCGCTCGGGATAGCTGCGGCCGAACACATCGACCAGCATCGAGCGGAATTTGCCCGAGACGATGCCGGGCATATGGCCGGATGCATCCTCGGCATAGGCGACGTATTCGGCCGAGGTCAGCGCGCAAAGCAGCGGGTGCAGTCGCGCCGAATAGACCTTGCGGTGGCGCTGGATCATTTCGATGGTCCGGTCGAGCGGAATCTCGGCGCCGATATTGGCGCCGATCTGCAGCGGCTCGTCGAGCGTGGAACGGGTCAGCGGAAACTGGCCGATGGTCCAGTCGCCGAGATGCACGGCATTGGAGCGGCCACGGCCATAGAGCATCACGTCGTCGGCATAGGGCGCGTACCACACATCGAGCCGGTCGATAACGCGCTCGATCATCGGTCGCGGCATGAGCTCCCGATAGGCCGTGCCGAAGATGCCGATGGCGGATTTTGCCCGCGCCAGGATGCGCAGGATATCGTCGCCGATCAGCGGCTGGAACATGGCGTTGCCGACGCCGACGACGACGAGATCGTAGCTCTCGCGCGCCGTGGCAAGGCCCTCGCGCAAGCCGGCAAAGGTCATGTGATGGATGCGCGCCTCGCCCGGCAGCAGGCCGTTGATCATCTGCACGCCGAGGCGGTCGCCGAAGTTGGCGGCATCGCTTTCCGAGATCACCGCCACGTCATAGGCCGCGACCGGCGCCACGCGTCCCGTTGGCGTGAGGCGGAACATCATCTCGGCGTCGCTAACCGGCGCGGTGCATTCGATGCGGAAGCCGTAGCGGTCGAACAGCCGGACGAGTTCGGCATAGCCCATGTGGTTGGCAAAGCCGCGTGCCTCGCGCGCCGCGCCGCTTAACAGATCGGTCGGGCAATAAGTGACAATCACATCCTGCTTGCAGAAGCGCAGATGCGTGAACAGGCCGTCGAGGTCTTCGACCTGCTCCAGCTGGCCGAGCATGACAATGATGTCGCTTTCGGTCGCCGCTTTGGTTGGAAACTCGGCGCCGGTGAGATTGTGGATCAGCGAGCCCTTGCCGTGCGTGAGATGATCGACCGCCTCATAGGAGCAGCCGAACGGCACCAGATCGCACAAGGTCTCGCCGCCGCCGTGGCCGAAATCGAGGATGCGAGCGCCCGCCGGGATGAATTGCGCGGCAAGCTCCGCACGCGCATCGGGCTGCGATGGCACATCGACCCGGCGCGCCTCGTCATAAATAAGTTTGAGCGCGAGATTTGCGTTGACGTGAAGCGCCATGATGTCCAAGAGGACATCAACGTGGTTAACGAAAGGTTAACCCCACTGCGGCGCGGCTTGCTCGAGCATGGCGCCGATGCGCACCGCCGATACGCTCACCGCAAGCCCGGTCTTGTCGTCGAGCTCGACCGCAATACCCGACAAGGTCGCCGGCCCGCCGGCGGCCTCGAACTTGGAGCCGGGAATTTTGCGCAGAAAGCGCGACAGCGGCTCGTCCTTCAACATGCCGATGACGCTGTCATAGTCGCCGGTCATGCCGGCATCGGTCATGAAGGCGGTGCCGCCCGGCATGATGCGATGATCGGCGGTCGGCACATGGGTATGCGTGCCGACGACCAGCGAAGCGCGGCCGTCGCAGAAATAGCCCATGGCCTGCTTCTCGCTCGAGGCCTCGCAGTGAATGTCGACGACGATGGCATCGGCCGCCTCGCGCAGCGGACAGGCGGCGATCTCGCGCTCGACCGCGGCGAAGGGATCGTCGAGCGGGTCCATGAAGATGCGGCCCATGACATTGATGACTAGCGCGCGCTTGCCGTTCTTGGCCTCGACCAAAGCCGCGCCGCGGCCGGGCGCGCCCTTCGGGTAATTCACCGGGCGGATGAGGCGCGGCGCGCGTTCGATGAACACCAGCGCCTCGCGCTGGTCCCATGAGTGATTGCCGAGCGTGATGGCGTCGGCGCCCGCATCGACCAGTTCGTGATAGATGGTCTCGGTGATGCCGAAGCCGCCGGCGGCGTTTTCGCCGTTGATGACGACGAGATCGAGTTTCCAGTCGCGCACCAGTCCGGGCAACTTGTCCTGAACGATGGCGCGTCCGCTGCGCCCGACAACGTCGCCGATAAATAACAGTCGCATCAGTCTGCTTTCAAAACGCCGAGATCCTTAGAACCTAAGGATTTCTTTTTCCGTTAGCACGAAGTCGAGCCGCTCGTCGCGCTCCGTGGCCGGCACCTGCGGTATCTCCTGCATTGCGAAAGCAATGCCGATCGTGGTGACGGGCTTGAGCGCGCGCAGGGCGGCGATGGTGCGGTCGTAATAGCCGGCGCCGTAACCGATGCGCTGGCCGCTGCGGTCGAAACAGACCAGCGGCACCAGAAGGATATCGGGTTTAACTTCCGGCGCCTCGGGCATCGGTTCGCGAATGCCCCATTGGCCGGACTTGAACGTGTCGCCGAACTGATAGGCGCGCATGATCAGCGGCTTGCCGCGGCCGTCGATGCAGGGCAACGCCAGCTTGGCGCCTTCGCCCGCGATCTTGCGCAGCAGCGGCAGCGGATTGATCTCGGTCTTCATGGGCATGAAGCCGGACACGATCGCGCCTGGTTTCACCGCGATCGGCAGCCCGCGCGCAGCCAAAGTCTCGGCCGCCGCCTGCCGCTCGGCCGCCGGCATGACGTCGCGTTTCGCCAGCGTGGCGGCGCGAAAGGAGGCTTTTTGGGAGGAGATGGTTTCTTCGGTCAAAATCAGCCAATCAACAATGAAGTGCGGAGCCGCAATGGCCGTGAGAGTGTGATCCCGGGAACCTACAGAAGTAGGTGGGCGCCATGTGACCAAGCCCACGGGCCTGGCCAGGGACAGCTCCCTTGAGGATCGTAAGGCCCCGGGGAATGTGTCCCCCACGCGCCTCGCAGCCCCGCCCAATCAATGTAGTGGCTTGGCCACTCCGGCGCCAGCAGCCCTTCTAGCGGCCGAAACTCGCGCACAGGCACCGCTTGGCTACGAGGGCGCCTTCGCCGTCTTCGACATCGATATGGGCCGGAAGCCCGGCGCGCCGGACCGACAGCGCTTCCGTGATGGCGACACGCAGTGCCAGGTCGCGACAATGATACGGACCCATTTCCCGGGAACTGGCCTCGATCAGCCAACCCTCGCAGGCACCGGGCCGGACCCTGATACAACTACAATTGCATTCCATCGCGGCGACCTTCGGACGGGCCGTTACAGACAACGCACAGCCCCTCTACTTACGTAGCCGTTAAAAAATGGCTTATGCAATCTTATGGAAACCGATGTGGCCGCGCGCAGCCGCGGGAATCGCTTCAGCCGATGCCAACGCCAGTGCCAGCGGGCAAGGAGTGGTTGAGCTTGCGGGTAATGCCCTCAAGCCGCTCGGCGGCGGAATTGAACGCGCCAACCACGGCGTCGGAGGCGGCCTTGGCGCGGTCGGCCGCGACCACGCGCGCGTCCTGCAGCGCCGCCACCTCTTCCTCGAGACGACGTATCTTCTGCGCCAGTTCGGAATTCTCGTCGGCGACCATCAGCGCCGCCATCACGGTGAGCCGCGTATCGCCGATTTCGCCGAAGCGCGCGCGCAGATCGATGATGCGCTGGTCGATGTCCTTGGCCAGCGCCTGAAGGTGCGGCTCCTGTCCGTCCTCGCAGGCGAGGCGGAACTGGCGGCCGGCGATGGTGGCATTCACGGTGCCCATCACTCACCGTCCCCAAGCAAGGCCTGAACTTCGGCAATAGCCTTGTCGAGCCGTGCGGCGATATCGCGGCTGGTGTCGCGCAATTCGCGCGCCAGCGCCGTCTCGTTGTCGAGCTTATCGGCAAGCCGGGCGCGGTCGGCGCCCAACAACTGCACCTGCGCGGCGAGCGTGTCTTCGTTACGGTCGGCTTCGCGGCGGCGCTCAACCGCGGCGTCGAGCGCATCGAGCGCCTGCGCCAGCCGCTTCACCGCAGTGTCGAGCCCACCCTCGCCGGTCATGTGCGATCCCAAAGGTGATCCATTGCGAGACGTTTGCGGAGCTGGCGCCTCCGCGCCTCTCCGGCCGTAGTCTGCGACGTCACGCCATCCTGCCTGCGCGGCCATTTGCTCGCTGCCCGAAAATGCTTGCGGGGCAATTGCTTAGGACAAGAACCTTACGGGCTGGACAAAGCCCGCGTCAACGCTGCCCGCCACATATGCCCCGGAGAATTGCCGGCCCTGTGCACGGAACATGGCTGTACCGCCCGTCACATTGACTCAAGGGCCGTGCGTGCTATGCGAACCCGCAAAACGGGCCGTTTTTCATGTCAGCACCAACTGCTTCCGCCGCCGCGATGCATCCAGCGCGTCCTGTGCAACCCATTGAGGCCACCTCGATGGCCAATGCCATCCGCACGCTGGCCATGGACGCGGTCGAGCACGCCAAATCCGGCCATCCCGGCATGCCGATGGGCAAGGCCGACGTCGCTGCCGTACTGTTCACGCAGTTCCTGAAATACAATCCGGCCGATCCAGCCTGGCCCGACCGCGACCGTTTCGTGCTGTCGGCCGGCCACGGCTCGATGCTACTCTACGCTCTGCTTTATCTCACCGGCTACCCGTCGATGACGATCGACGAGATCAAGCGTTTCCGCAAGCTCGACTCGCTAACCCCGGGCCATCCGGAATACGGCCATACGCCGGGCGTCGAGACCACCACGGGACCGCTCGGCCAGGGCCTCGCGACGGCGGTTGGCATGGCTATCGCCGAAAAGCACATGGCGGCGCTGTTCGGCGACGCGCTGGTCGACCACAAGACCTATGTGCTCGCCTCCGATGGCGACCTGATGGAGGGCGTCAGCCACGAGGCCATCGCGCTCGCCGGCCATCTCAAGCTCAACAAGCTTATCGTACTGTTCGACGATAACGGCATCTCGATCGACGGCCCGCTCACGCTCGCCGACTCGGTCGACCAGGTGAAGCGCTTCGAGGCCTGCGGCTGGAATGCCTGGCGCATCGACGGCCACGATCCGGTAGCCATTGCCGCCGCGCTGGAGAAGGCGCAGGGCTCCGACAGGCCTGTAATGATCGCGTGCAAGACCACCATCGGCTACGGCGCGCCGACCAAGGCCGGCAAGTCATCGTCGCACGGCTCGCCGCTCGGCGCCGAAGAGATCAAGGGTGCGCGCGCCAGTTACGACTGGGTGCATGATCCATTCGATATACCCGCCGATATCTTGTCGGCGTGGCGCGCTGCCGGCGCGCGGTCGCAGGGCCCGCATGCGGAATGGAACAGGCGGCTTGCCGCGCTCGACGCCGATAAGCGCGCCGAGTTCGAGCGCCGCATGCGCGGCGAGATTTCGCAACAGGCGCTCGATGCCGCCGTGCGAGCGGTCAAGGAAGGTCTGGCCGCCACGCCGAAGGAAATCGCCACCCGCACCGCCTGCGAGTTGGCGCTCGAAAGCCTGATCCCGGCGCTGCCGGAAATGATCGGCGGCTCGGCCGACCTCACCGGCTCGAACAACACCCGCACCAAGTCGATGAAGGCGATCTCGGCGTCGGATTTCTCCGGCCGCTTCATTCACTACGGCATCCGTGAGCACGGCATGGCGGCGGCGATGAACGGCATGACGCTGCATGGCGGCGTCATCCCTTATTCCGGCACGTTTCTGGTGTTTTCGGACTATTCACGCCCGGCCATTCGACTGGCGGCGCTGATGGGCATCCGCGTCGTCCATGTGCTGACCCACGACTCGATCGGCCTCGGCGAAGACGGCCCCACGCATCAGCCGGTGGAGCATCTCGCCGCGCTGCGCGCGATCCCGAACGTCCTGGTGTTTCGTCCCTGCGACGCCGTCGAAACCGCCGAGTGCTGGCAGCTGGCGCTTGAAAACGCCAAGGGCCCGAGCGTGCTGGCGCTGACCCGTCAGAACCTGCCGCAGCTGTCGAAGGATTTCCTCGGCGCCAACCGCTGCGCCGCCGGCGCTTATGAGATCCACGCTGCCAGCGGCAAGGCTCAGGTGTCGGTGTTCGCCACCGGCTCGGAAGTGTCAATCGCCGTCGAGGGCGCCAAGCTCCTCGCTGACAAAGGCATCGCCGCCCGCGTCGTCTCGGTGCCGTGCTTCGAACTGTTCGCCGCGCAGCCTGAGGCCAAGCGCCGCGCCATCATTGGCGATGCGCCGGTGAAAATCGGCGTCGAAGCAGCGCTGCGCCAGGGTTGGGACGCCATCATCGGCGATGACGGCGCCTTCGTCGGCATGTCGAGCTTCGGCGCGAGCGCACCCTACAAGGAACTCTACAGGAAATTCGGCATTACCGCAGAGGCCGTGGCCGACGCGGCCATGCAGAAACTGAAGTAATTCTCGCGCCCGGGCCTGTCACCCGGGCGTCTGCGTCTTAACTAGCCAACAAGACGCAGGTGGCCGGGCCAGGTCCGGTCGCGCTAGTTCATGACCAAGACCGGGAGCGAGTGAAAATGACTGTACGGGTTGCCATTAACGGCTTCGGCCGCATCGGCCGCAACGTCCTGCGCGCCATCGCCGAATCGGGCCGCAAGGATATCGAAGTCGTCGCGGCCAACGACCTCGGACCGGTGGAAACCAATGCCCATCTGCTCCGCTATGACTCGGTGCATGGCCGCTTCCCCAAAGAAGTGACGGTGAAGGGCGACAGCATCAGCATCGACGGCAAGGCCATCAAGATCACCGCCGAGCGCGATCCGTCCAAGCTGCCATGGAAGGACCTCGGCGTCGACATTGCGCTCGAGTGCACCGGCATCTTCACCGCCAAGGACAAGGCCTCGGCGCACCTGACCGCCGGCGCCAAGCGCGTGCTGGTCTCGGCCCCGGCCGACGGCGCCGACCTCACCGTGGTCTATGGCGTCAACCACGACAAGCTGACGAAGGATCACCTCGTCGTCTCCAACGCCTCGTGCACCACCAACTGCCTGGCGCCGGTCGCCAAGGTGCTCAATGATGCCGTCGGCATTCAGCAAGGCTTCATGACCACCATCCACGCCTACACCGGTGACCAGCAGACGCTCGACACCATGCACAAGGATCTCTATCGCGCCCGCGCCGCGGCGATGTCGATGATTCCGACCTCGACCGGCGCCGCCAAGGCGGTCGGCCTGGTGCTGCCCGAGCTCAATGGCAAACTCGACGGCGTCTCGATCCGCGTGCCGACGCCGAACGTCTCGGTCATCGACTTCAAGTTCGTCGCCAAGAAGTCTACCAGCAAGGACGAGATCAACGAAGCCGTGAAGCGCGCCGCCGAGCAGCAGCTCAAGGGCATCCTCGGCTACACCACACACCCGAATGTTTCGATCGACTTCGACCACGACCCGCACTCGTCGACCTTCCACATGGACCAGACCAAGGTCATGGACGGCACGCTGGTGCGCGTCATGAGCTGGTACGACAACGAGTGGGGCTTCTCCAACCGCATGGCCGACACGGCCGTCGCGATGGGCAAGCTCCTTTAGCTGATTGAGCTCGTCCTTCGAGACGCCGGCCACAGGAGTGGCCGGCTCCTCAGGACGAGGATCGAAAATCTTTATCCCTCATCCTGAGGAGCGCCGCGCAAGCGGCGCGTCTCGAAGGATGAGGGCCACGGATCTCAAATTATGTCCAACTTCCGCACCCTCGATCACGTCGAAGTCAAAGGTAAACGCGTCCTGGTGCGCGTCGATTTGAACGTTCCGATCGAAAACGGCGTCGTCTCCGACGCGACACGCATCGAACGTATCGGCCCCGCCATCACCGAACTCGCCGACAAGGGCGCCAAGGTGATTCTGCTGTCGCATTTCGGCCGCCCCAAGGGAGTCGATCCCAAACAATCATTGAAGCCGGTCGCCGCCGAAGTCGCGCGCGTCATCAAGCGCAAGGTCGCGTTCGCGTCCGACTGCGTTGGCGAGATCGCCGAGAAGGCCGTTGCCGACATGCGTTCGGGCGACATTCTCTGTCTCGAGAACACGCGCTTTCACGCCGGCGAAGAGAAGAACGATCCGGCCTTCGTCGAGCAGCTCGGCAAGCTCGGTGACCTCTGGGTCAACGACGCCTTCTCCGCAGCGCACCGCGCCCATGCTTCGACCGAAGGTCTTGGTCACAAGCTGCCGGCCTATGCCGGCCGTACCATGCAGGAAGAACTGGTGGCGCTGACCCGCGCCCTCGAACACCCCGAACGCCCCCTCGCCGCCATTGTCGGCGGCGCCAAGATTTCGACCAAGCTCGAACTCATCGGCAATCTGCTGGCGAAGGTCGATTTTCTGATCATCGCCGGCGCCATGGCCAACACGTTTCTGCTCGCTCAGGGCAAGAAGATGGGCAAGTCGCTGGTTGAAGCCGATCTGGTGCCAACCGCGCAGAAGATCATGGCGCAGGCCAAGGCTGACAAGCGCGACATCGTACTGCCGGTCGATGTTGTCGTGGCGCAGAAATTCGAGGCCAATGCGCCCTCTCGCGTCGTCGGCATCGACGATGTCGGCGACGCCGACATGGCGCTCGACATCGGTCCGCGCAGCGTCGAGCAGGCGGTGTCGGTGCTGGCCCGCGCCAAGACGCTGGTCTGGAACGGACCGTTCGGCGCTTTCGAGATGGAACCCTTCGACAAGGGCACCGTTTCCGTGGCGGAAGCTGCGGCCGCACTGACCCAGGCGGGCAAGCTGGTCACCGTGGCGGGCGGCGGCGACACCGTCGCGGCGCTTAATGCCGCGAACGTCACCGATCGCTTCACCTACGTATCCGCCGCCGGCGGCGCCTTCCTCGAATGGCTCGAGGGCAAGGCTCTGCCGGGGGTTGAGGTTTTGAGAGCGAAGTAAATTCACCGGTCATGCCCCCCCCAACCGGGGCCG
>JAEZEY010000027.1 GCA_023432845.1 Pseudomonadota bacterium | reverse complement strand
GTGCGCGCCCTCGGCGTATAGCCGGTCGAACTGATCGATCGCGCGCTTGAGCAGATAGTCGCTCTCGTGGTGCTGCACGATCATCATCGGGATGTCGTTGAGCTCGACCGAGTAGGGCAGCGTGACCAGCGGCCCGTGGGTGGTGCGGATGGTGACGGGCTCCTCGTCGAACACCCAGTCGCCGATATATTTGACACCGGCCTCAGCGAGGAGGTCGGGCGTGTCGTAGGTCTGCGTCAGTCCGGGGCCGAGCCAGCCGACCGGCCGGGTGCCGGACGCCTGCTCCAGGATGTCGAGCGTGCGCGCGATCATCGCCTTCTGGTCGGGTTCGTTGTGGATCGCGCCCTGCTGGTAGGAGTGGCCCATGAACTCCCAGCCGTCGCGCTTGGCCTGCTCGGCGACGCGCGGATAGTCCTCGCAGACGCGGGCATTGATCGAGAGCGTCGGGCGGATGCCAAGCTTCTTGTAGAGATCGAAGAAGCGCCAGCAGCCGACGCGCATGCCGTATTCGTGCCAGCTCCAGTTCGGCACGTCAGGCAGCAGCGGCGCGCCCGTCGGCGCCGGGATCACTTGCCGTGCCATCGGCTTGGAAATATCCCAGACCTCAAAATTGACGATGGTCCAGATGACGATCCGGTTCTTGCCCGGCAGCTTGAGGGGCGGGCGATCCACGATGGCGGAGTATTCGGCGCGCTCGCGCGGGATCATCGGTTCGGTCATTGTCTCGTTCTCCTCAGGCGCGGCGCTGGGCCGGCGACGCGAAGGCGGCGATCAGCTCGCTGGCGGTGGCAACCTGGCCGAACGCGGTGCCGATGACGCGCAACGCGGCCGCGTGCAGGTCGGGTCCGTCCATCGTATCGACGCAGTCGGAGACAACCACGGTCGCGTAGTCGCGGCAGCAGGCGGCGGTGGCGGTTGCCATGACACAAGAGTTGGTGTTGACGCCGGTGATCAGCACCGTATCGACGCCGTGCGAGCGCAGGCTGAGGTCGAGGTCGGTGGCGATAAAGCAGTCGTAGCGCTTCTTGGCGTCAACGATGAAGTCGCCGGTCTCGTACACCTCCGGCATCACCTCGCAGCCGGGCATGCCGATAATGTTGTGTTTGAGGACGTTCTTGCGCGGGTTGTTCGGATCGGCGGCGCGGGCGCGCCAGGCCGGATTGGAGGCGATCTCATCGGAGTCGCGATAGGTCGCAAGGCAATGGAAAACCGGAATGCCGGCGGCCCGCGCTTTCCTGAAAAAGGTGGCATTGGCGGCGACGACCTTGCGCGCTGCCGCCGCATCGAGCGGCATGGTGGCGACCGCTGGGTCGAGGTGACCGCGGTGCAAGTCGATGGCGACGATACCGGGACGTGCGTTCTCAAGGCCTTTTATCATCGTCAGCCTCTAGATCAGCGGGTTCCAGGAGCGCTTCAGCAGCGCCTCCTGATTGATGCCGAACTTGTCGGCTAGCCAGTCGCAGAGGATTTCCTGACCGATGGTCGGGTTGTCGTGCTGGCAGTGCTCGGCGCCGGTCTCCTCGACGCTGAGAATGCGCAAGGTCGCGTCGACGCCGTTGGCGATGGCGCTGTCATAGGCCTGGGTCGCCGCCTTGACGGTGAGAACGTCGTGGCCGCCGTGAAGCACGAGGTAGGGGCACTTCATATTCTTGAGGTGCCCTTCGAGCGTGAAAGGCTCCATCTTCTTGTGCGCTTCGGTCATCGTTTTTGCGCCCATGACCCAGCGGATGTGCATGGCGAGGCCGAAATCGTCGCCTTTGTTGCCCCACATCTCCGGCAGCGACCAGATCGCGCCATGTGAGATCGCGGCGGCAAGGCGCGGCTCGTAGCAGGCCGCGCGCGCAGCATAGTAGCCGCCCATGCTGGAGCCGCAGACGGCGATGCGCTTGGGATCGACATCGTCGCGCTTGAGCAGCCAGTCGATGCATTTGCCGATCGGCACTTCGGTGTCATGACGGCTGACAATACCGTGGCGGCGCAACGTGCCGCCCTGGCCGGGGCCGTCGATCATGAGGACCGAGATGCCGCGCTGCAGGCAGCCATGGGCCTGCATGAACCACATCTCATCCTTGATGGAATCGAGCCCGCCCATACAGATCAGCACGGGCAGCCTTTCGCCGGGGAAAGGGGCGCGGACAAAATAGCCGCAGATCGGTTTGCCGGGCTCGTAGGGAATATCGACGGCGATACCCGGCGGATTGAGCCGGGCGAGGAATTTTTGCGAGCAGGCTTCCATCTTCTCGAAGGTCGGCAGCCGGCGCGGGTCGGTCGGCTCGAGGTGGAATTCGGCCTGCCGGTAATAGTCGGCGGCGCGCAGGAAGCAGTTCATCGCGGTGCGGATGTGGCCGGATTTCTCGGCGTCGAGGCCGCGCGTCCAGTTGCGGTCGGCGATCCGCATCCACTCGATATGCCAGCTCTCAAGATCGCCGGGGATCATGCGGCTGGCAGCCTGGAATACTTCGCTTACGGCACCGCCGCCTTCCTGCGTTTCGCCGAGGCCCCGGCGGAATTGATAGGAGAGCCAGGGATGCTCCGGCCAGTGATGCCAGCCGAACGGCTCGTAGTGAGCCGTACGGTCGGCAGTGATCTGGTCGATGGTGTCGTCGGCTGACATGGCGTCCCGTACTCAAGAAGTTGCGGGATCGTTGAATCCGGAGCGGGGGGAGTCAAGGGCAAATGAATACACTTTTGGCAACGGCTACTATTTTTGCAGCGCGCTCAATTTAGATGCAACGCAAAATCGCACCTTATGGCTGGCATTTTTAAAGAGAAATGCGGCTTGCCGTTACAAAGTGTATGCACTTGTGACTTGATGCCGCGCCGACTGCGGGTATCAATAATGCCGGAGGCAAGCGAATGTCGGACACGCAGCTCGAACGCACATCGCGCGACAACGAACCGCCTGGGTCGACCCGCGATGGCCGCAGCGCGCTTTCGGTCACCGACCGGCTGCGCGAAGCCATTCTTGGCGGCGAGATCGCCACCGGCGTCCGCCTCAACGAAGTGCGGCTGAGCCAGATGATGGAAGTGTCGCGTACGCCCGTGCGCGCTGCCCTGCAGGCGCTGGCAGGCGAAGGGCTGCTCGATTATGTGCCGAACAGAGGCTTCCTGGTCCGCACCTTCCCGTTGTCCGAGATCGTCGATGCCTATGACATCCGGGCTCAGCTCGAAGGGCTGGCGACGCGCTTTGCGGCCGAGCGGGGCCTAACCGATCAGGATCGCGACGTGATCGAACGGGCGCTCGCGGACGGCGATGCGCTGCTCAGCAAGGGCGTATTCGAAACCGGCGACATGTCGCGCTACCGCATCATCAACGGCAATTTCCACGACACCATTCTCGGCGCCGCCAGGAACCGCATGCTCGGCGAGATGATCCGCATCTGTCACCACGTGCCGGTGTCGTCGAACCGAAACATCGTGGTGTTCGAGCATCGCAACGTCCGCCGCCGCCACGATGATCATCATCGCATTTACGAAGCGATCTTGTCGCGCGAGCCGCACCGCGCCGAGGCGCTGATGCGCGAGCACATTGCGGGCATAAAATCATCGCTGGTGAATTCTCTGAGCCATCGTGAGGCACATGTTGCGGCAGCTGCGGCTGGCGCTCGATGAACAGCAGAGATGTGATCACCGTTGTGGTCGCCGAAACAGCCGGTCGGAATGCGGAGCCGATCACCGAGCGCGGCTTCGTCTTCATGGACACGCCGGGCTACGATCCGGTCGGCGCGCCACCGGACAGGTCGTCGGCGGCTGCAACGTGATGTGCTTCACGCGGGCCGCGGCTCGGCCTTCGGCTGCAAGCCGACGCCGTTGATGAAGCTCGCCGCCAATCACTATCTCTACCATGACCGACGACATGGACATCAATGGCCGATTACTCCATAGCTCAAGCGGGGAAGGGCTGTAGTGCATCGGTCGGGGCGCTTGTAGCTGCCTCCGAACAATGAAGTGTACCTGCCATCGTTCGGCCGGCATCGAATATCTGCGAAAAGGTCAGGCCCGCTTGCCTATTCGCGGCGCGGTCGACGTACTGCATCGGGTCCCCGGAACTAGTCTTCGCGAAACGTCGGAATACCGATGCTAAACGATCAGTAGGGTATTCCCGCTTTGGGAGTCCACCGGCCTGATTGTGACCCGGGACAGCGCGGATCAAGAACGGGAAAAGTTTCGGCACCGGATTTAAGAATAAGGCTAACATTGTCAACATGATCCGCCAGGACCTACAAACGCTGCGAATCTTCCTTGCTGCTTGCGAACTGCGCAGCATCAGCAAAGCTGCCGAGAGCCTCAATATCGCGGTGTCCGCCGCGAGCCGCCGATTGAGCCTCCTCGAGCAGGAGGCCAAGGTGCCTCTGGTCGTTCGCCGCTCGCATGGCATTGAGCCGACCGCCGGCGGTATCACCATGATGAACTACGCGCGCGATGTTCTGCGCCTCGGCGACAAAGTGCGCGTCAGCCTCGATGAGCACCGTCTCGGCGTGCGCGGCTATGTGCGCGTCAGTGCATCGAGCTCGGCGCTGGTGCAGCACCTGGCCAAGGATTTGTCGGCCTTCGCGCAGGCCAATCCGGAGATCAAGCTGGATCTGCAGGAGCGCCCGACCAACGCCACCATCGCAGCTGTACTCAACAAGCAATCCGATATCGGCATCATCGTACGAGGGCCGAACACGGACGCCGGGCTGGAAGTGACCGACTACGCCTCGGATCGCCTGGTCGTGGCGCTGCCCTTGCAGCATCCGTTGGCGCGGCGGCGCTCGCTGCACTTTGCCGACATCATTGACGAGGACGCAATATCGCTGGAGAGCGACACCGCGACCTACCGACTGATGTCGACCAAGGCGGCCGAACTCGGTCGGTCGATGCGCGTGCGGGTCGAAGTCCGCAGTTTCGAAGTCATGTGCACGCTGGTCGGGCAGGGGCTGGGCTACGGAGTTCTGCCCGAACCGGTCGCGTGGCTTCTCGGCAAATCCATGGGGCTCGCCGTGCTGCGTCTCGCCGAGCCCTGGGCAGAGAGACAGCACTCGATCTGCATCCGCGCCCGCGAGGACATCGCGCTGCCGGCGCGCCGCTTGGTCGACTTCCTGCTGGCTCACGGCGGCAAGACCGCATCGATCCGGAAAGTGATTTCGCGAAAATAGAAATCACTGTCGCAAATTTTCGGAGTCCGCAACCCCGACAGGACGCTATCATTCAACCTGCCGGGGAAAGCGGGAGTAGCGGTGAGCGTAGCGTTATCTCAGCCATTGCATCTGGTTGCCGACCGGTTTCCGGACTGGGCAGCGCTGGATGACGTTGGTCGCGCGGCTGCCGAAGAGCAGTGCCGGCGCCGGCTCGAAACGATCGGCGTCGCGCTCAACGCTGTCGCCAGGGTCATCCCGCAGCAGAAACCGAGCCCTGGTGCGCTGGCCGGCCTGCCGTATGCCGTCAAAGACATGATCGCCAACGGTTACGCCGCGCCGAGCTGGGGCTGCGCGTCGCCGCTTGAACGCCGCACGGCGCCGGCGGCTGTTGTCGATACCCTGAACGCCTGCGGCGCCAGCATGGTCGCCACGGCCGAGATGACCACGCTCGCCTACGAGCCGTCCGGTTTCAACAAGGAGCGCGGCAACGTCCTCAATCCTTGGAATTCCGCTTCTGTACCTGGGGGCTCTTCGAGCGGCTCGGCGGCGCTGGTTGCGGCTGGATGCTGCGATGTCGCGCTGGGGTCGGACACCGGCGGCTCGGTGCGCATCCCGGCACATTGCTGCGGCATCACGGCTTTGAAGCCGAGCTGGGGCGCTATCTCCGAAGAAGGCGTCATGCCGCTGGCGCCCAGCCTCGACACCATCGGCATTCTCGCGCGGTCGGTGATCGATATTGCCGTGGTTTGGCGCGCGTTGGTCGGGAGGCGGCCGGATCTGCGCGGCGTGACCAAAGCAACGGTGATCGAAGGCGCTTTGACGGAATGCGATCCCAATATAGTTGCGCTTTTCCGCGATGCCGTTGCCACCATCGCCCGGGTCGGCGTGAGGATCGGCTCAAGTCGCGGCTTTCCGCAGGGCGCCGATCGCGCCGCCTTACTGGTAATGCAGGCCGAGGCGGCACGAACCCACAGGGATCTCATCGCCTCCGAAACGCTCGACAGTGTTCTGCGCAAGCGTCTCAGCAAGGGCTTCGACATTCCCGATGGCGACCTTGATGCCACGCTGCGCCGCCGCGACGCAACCTGCGAGGAATTTCTCGCGCAGTGCCTTGGCGACGCCGATGTCGCGATTTTGCCGGTGATGCCGGTGACGACACCGCGTTATGAGGAGACTGATCCATCCTCGCCTGCGTTCAATCCGCGCAAGCTTTATGCGATGAGCCGCTTTACGCGCTTCGTCAATTATCTCGGCCTGCCGGCGCTGGCGCTGCCGATGGGCTTCGACAGCCACAGCATGCCGGCGGCGCTGCAGATCGTAGGGCGGCCCGGCAGCGAAGCACAGCTGCTCGATATGGGGCGCCGATTCCAGGAAGAAACGGATTGGCATGGCCGCGTGCCCAAAGGCATAGCCGCCGATACGTTGACGACCAGGCAAGGATAGCGGTGTGAAGTCAGACCCAAAGTCGCGTGCTCTCAAACATCTGCGTATTCTCGATCTGACCCGTGTTCGCTCCGGTCCGACTTGCTGCCGCGTATTCGCCGACTTCGGCGCCGACGTCATCAAGATCGAAGCGCCGCCCGGCGTCGATCCCAACGAGGGCATGAGCGGCGCGCGCGAAGGTTCGGACATGCAGAATCTTCACCGCAACAAGCGCTCGATCACGCTGAATCTGAAGACCAACGCGGGTCTTGCGATTTTCAAAAAGCTGGTCGCCACCGCGGACGTTGTCGTCGAGAATTACCGGCCGGATGTGAAAGAGCGTCTCGGCATCGCTTATGAGGATCTCAAAGCCATCAACAAGCGCATCATTCTTGCCTCGATCTCAGGCTTCGGACAGTCGGGGCCGTATCGCAAACGGGCCGGCTTCGATCAAATCGCACAAGGTATGGGCGGCCTGATGGGCGTCACCGGTCTGCCGGGCCAGGGGCCTGTGCGTGCCGGCATAGCGGTCGCCGACAGCGCCGCAGGGCTTTACGCGGCGCTCGGCATTTTCGTGGCGCTGGCCGAACGCGAGCGCTCGGGCGAGGGGCAGTGGGTTTCGACGTCGCTGCTGCAGGCGCAGATCGGTCTGATGGATTTTCAGGCGGCGCGTTATCTGGTCGATGGCGTCGTGCCGCGGCAGGCCGGCAACGACCATCCTTATTCGACACCGATGGGCGTGGTGAAGACGGCCGATGGCTATATCAACATCGCCGTCGGCGGTCCCTCGCAATGGCTGGCGTTTTGCGATGCGATGGGGCGACCTGAGATGAAGAACCATCCGGATTACGCAACTCAGGACGCGCGACTCGCGCATCGTCCGGCCCTGATGGCCGAGCTGGCCGCCATTTTCGCGACCAAACCATCGCAGCATTGGCTCCGCGCGCTGGAACAGGCGGATGTTCCCGCCGGACCGATCTATGCAATGGACGAAGTGTTCGCGGATGCGCAAGTCGCGCATCTCGGCGCCGCGGTGACGGTACCGGGCGGCGCCAAGCCAGATCTGACTTTGGTAGCGCAGCCGATCGAACTGTCGCGCACACCGGCTGGCTATGGCAACCTGCTGCCGGATGCGGGCAATGACAACACGGACATTCTGAAAACGGTCGGTCTTGGCGATGCTGATATTGAGACGCTTCGCCGCGAGCGTATCATCTAGTCGTCCGGTACTTTCGCGACGGCTCAGGTTTCGATGCAACCAGAGGGGAAAGCAATGCTTGATACTGTAAGGAAGATTGCACTGGCCGCCGCCGCTGTCGGATCGCTGTTGACGCCAGCTCTTGCCTTGGGTCCGGAACCGGCACCGCTGTCGCCGCCGGTTACACTGACCGTTGGCTATCAGAAAGTCGGTCATCTCGCGCCCATCATCCTGATCGCCGAGGATATGAAGAAGCTTGGGGTCGATCTCAAGCTCGTCGAGTTCGTACGTTATGCCGATGCGCGTACCGCGTTGCTCGCCGGCTCACTCGACATGGCATCGGTCGGGCCGGCCGACCTTGCGATCGCGCTGGCGCAGGGTTCGACTAATATTGTCGGTCTGATGGGGGTTGGCTCATCGCCAAAATATGTCATCGGCCGCAATGGCGTGAAGCTCGATTCCTGGGACGATATTAAGGGCAAGAAGATCGCCATCGCGCCAGGCTCGGCCGTCTGGTTCCAGTTTGCCGCGACCCTGGTCGAGAAGAACATCCCGTACAACAGCTTCCAGGCCGTCAACATCCAGGGTGGCGGCGCCAACTTCAATCAGGCACTCAAGAAGGGCGAGATCGACGCGATCGTGACCTGGGAGCCGTTCGAATCCATCCCGGTGATGGAAGGCTACGGCTTCTTCGCCAAGAACCTCGAGTATGGTTCGTCCAAAGCGGTCGGCGCCGAACTGGGCCTGATCGCGGCGTCGAAGTCGGCGATCGATACCAAGAAGGCCGCGGTCGAGCGCTTCGTCTGGGCCTATCTCAAGAGCCAGGACACGCTTAGCAAGTCGCCGAAGGCGTTTGCCGAAGCCTATGCGCAGCTCTCCGGCATGAAGCTGGAACTGGCGGAGAAAGCCTCGGCGGTGATCAAGCTAGGCGAGGTCGTTTCGCCGGATCAGATCAAGCGGCAGGCTAAGGCTTTCGCCGATCTCGGCGTCATCCAGAAGGATGTGTCGGGTGAGGTGGAGAAGCATTGGGACGGCTCATTCGTCACCAAGGCCATGGGCAAGTAGGGCCAGACGAGGCTGATGACTACCGAAACAACGAATACAGTTTCCGGCGACAGGCAAGGCACCGCTTCAACGGCGGTCGCCTGGCTTGCCGCCGGGCGCGGCATGCAGCGCACCTTGCGGGCTGTGTTGCTGCCAGTCGCGGTCATCGCGATCTGGCAGATCGCCGGCGGCCGCGATGGCTCACTGTTCGGCGGCGTGTTGCCGACGCCGGACCGCGTCTGGCAGGCTTGGACCGTATGGGCTTTTGGCCCGAGCGGGCTCGGCCTCAATCCCTACAGCGGCACCTGGTTTTCGAATCTGATTTTCTCGGCCGAACGCGTCGGCAAAGGTTTTCTGTTTGCCATTCTCGTCGGTGTGCCGATCGGCATCGCTATCGGCTGGAACCGGTTGGTCGCCAGCATCGTCGATCCCACGGTGCAGTTCCTTCGTCCGGTGCCCATCACTGCATGGCTGCCGTTCTCAATCGCCGTTTTCGGCATCCAGGACATCGGTGCCATCTTTCTGATCTCGCTCGGCGCGTTTTTCCCGATCGTACTCAACACCGCGCAGGGCGCTCGCGACGTCGAGCGCAACCTGGTTCGCGCCGCGCTGATGATGGGCGCCAGCCGCTGGACTGTGCTGCGCCGCGTTGTACTGCCGGCTTCGCTGCCGTCGATTTTCACCGGCTTGCGTATCGGGCTCGGCATCGGCTGGACTGCGGTCATCGTCGCGGAGATGGTCGCTGTGAAGTCCGGCCTCGGCTATGTGCTGTGGGACGCTTATTACGTCGGCCGTATGGACGTCGTCATTTCCGACATGGTCTCAATCGGTCTGCTCGGACTCGGCAGCGATTTCATCATCATGCAGATTCAGCGCTGGGTGCTTACCTGGCGACGGCTGCAGTCATTTCAGTCCTGAAGCAAACGCCGTAAAGTCACGCCATGGGCACAATCGTATTCGACAACGTCTCCAAGGTCTATCGCGGACCCAAAGACGTACATGCGCTGTCCGATGTCAGCCTGGCGGTGACCGAAGGCGAATTCGTTGCGCTGCTCGGCCCATCGGGTTGCGGCAAGTCCACCTTGCTCAATGTGCTAGCCGGTTTCGACAGGATCACCGACGGCGTGATTACCTTCGACGGTGCACCGGTGTCGAAGCCAGGCCCGGATCGCGGCGTGATGTTCCAGGAGGCCGCGCTGTTTCCCTGGCTCAACGTCTGGCAGAACGTGATCTTCGGGCCCCAGGTGCAGGGTGTCGCCAAATCGGAATACGAGCCCCGGGCGCGTGAACTGCTCGACATCGTCGGACTGTCGGCGTTTGCGGAGTCCCTGCCAGTGCAGCTTTCCGGGGGCATGCGGCAGCGCGTTGGTATCGCCCGCGTTCTGGTGATGAACCCCCGTGCGCTGCTGATGGACGAGCCGTTCGGTGCGCTCGATGCGCAGACGCGGCTCTCGATGCAGCAATTACTGCTGGACGTCTGGCAGAAGCTCGGCACCACGGTGCTTTTCGTGACACATGATATCGACGAGGCCATTCTGCTATCCGACCGCATATGCGTAATGTCAGCGCGGCCGGGGCGCATCGTCCGTACCATTCCGATCGAGCTGAAGCGGCCGCGGTCGATCAATAGCCTGACCAGCCCTGAATTCGTCGCCTACAAGGTGGCGATCATGAAGGAAATCCAGGTCGACGCGCCGCACTGATATCGTTCCCCAGCATGAAAGTCCGTTGACATGGCCAATCCGCGCATCCCCTATCAGCTGTCGTCCGCTCGCAGCCCGCTGCCGGCGCTCGATGGCAAGCGCATCCTCGTGCACCTCGTCGTCAACGTCGAGAACTGGCAGTTCGACCAGCCGATGCCGCGCGCCATCGTAACGCCGCCGCATGGCAAGGAGACGGTGCCAGACGTGCCGAATTTCTCCTGGGCCGACTACGGTATGCGCGCTGGCCTGCCGCGCATTCTCGAGGCGTTCGCGTCGCGCAAGCTGCCGGCCTCGACCAGCTTCAACGCCGGCGTCATCGACGCCTATCCGCAGGCAGCCAAGGCGATGCTCGATGCCGGGTGGGAGTTCATCGGCCACGGCATGCATCAGAAGGCAATGAACCATGTCGATGGCGGCGAAGAAGCGCTGATCAAGGCCTGCATCGACAAGCTCGAGGGATTCACCGGCACGAAGGTGCGCGGCTGGCTGTCGCCAGGGCTGCGCGAGACGCACGACACCGCAGACATCCTCAAGAAGATCGGGGTCGAGTATAATTGTGATTGGGTCGTCGACGACCGGCCGTCATGGATGCGCACCAAAGCCGGCCCCATGGTCTCGATGCCGTATAATTTGGAAATTAACGACTCGATCATCTATGCGATCGAGAAGCACGCCTCGGGCGAGATGGCGCGCCGCACCGAATTCACCCTGCGCCGCTTCGAGGGCGAGTGCCGCGATAGCGCACTGGTGTTTGCCATCGGGCTACATCCGCATCTGATCTCGGTGCCGCACCGCATCCACGAGCTAGAGTACATGCTCGATATTCTGATGAAGTGCCCGGATGTCGGCTTCTACACCGGCAGCCAGCTCACCGACTGGTTCGTCAAGGCGTTGCCAGCGTCCAGGGACTTGTAGCCGTGGATCTCGAACTCAAGGGCCGCACCGTCCTCATTACCGGCGCATCGAAAGGCATCGGCCTTTCCTGCGCCGAGGTTTTCGTGCGCGAGGGCGCTCGCGTCATCATCACCGGCCGCGATGCGTCGCGGCTCGCGGCGGCGGAGGAGGCTTTGAAGAAAGCCGGCGCGGCCGAGGTCGCGACATTCGCCGGCGATCTGGGGCAGGGCACCGACCGCGAGCGGCTGTTCGCGGCGCACGGCGAGGTCGATATCCTTGTGAACAATGCCGGCGCGATTCCGAGCGGCACCTTGTTCGATATCGACCTTACGACCTGGCAGGATGCCTGGCAGCTCAAGGTGTTCGGTTATATCCACATGATGCAGCTCTATCTTGCCGCGATGAAGGAGCTAGGGCAGGGCGTCATAGTCAACATCATCGGCATGGCCGGGCAACAGCCGCGCTGGGATTACGTGTGCGGCGCCGCCGGCAATGCCGCGCTGATCTCGCTAACCAAGGCTGTCGGCGGCAAGAGCGTTGACTGGAACGTGCGGGTTTTCGGCATCAATCCCGCCGGTACGCGCACCGACCGTATCGAAATGATGCGACGCACCCGCGCCAAGATCAACTTGGGCGACGAAGAACGCTGGCAGGAAGGCCTCGACAAACTGCCTTTTGGCCGGCTCGCCGAAGCGCGCGAGATAGCCGACCTCGCCGCCGTATTGGCGTCTCCGCGCGGCTCGTACCTCAGCGGCACCGTGATCGATGTCGACGGCGGGCAGTTCTACAAGGATTGACCGCATATGACCGCGCGAGACGAGGCTCTCGCGGCTCTCAAATCGATGCCGGCGGCGACCTTGTGGGAGGCCGCCTGCGGTCTTGACCGGTTGATGATCCCGCGGCTCGGACAATCTAGTGCTGTTCGCGGAAGATTGGAGCAGGCGGAGAGAACCTTCTAAACAACGGCGTTAATGAAAACGAGCTGCGGCAGGTCAGAATAAAACAATGGGCTGCCTAGGTGGCGCGCTGCGCTCATTGCACCGACGGAATAGACTTCGCCGCCGGATACCTGCGGCCCTTGAGCGTGAGCGATGCGATTTTTCAGCCTGCAGCTAGCGCTCGGTTTCGACCTTGCTTCCAACCCACGACAGCAGCTTGCGGACAAAGAATTCAAAACAGCCGTTTTGGTCTCGCTGTGGTCCCGATAGGCCTAGCTCATGTTGATCTTGTAAAGATCGGTGAGTAGCGGGCTCGTAAGCGGGTTCATGCGGCAACATCCCGCGCGCGTCGATGCGACCGATTGAATCGGCCCGGACAGTCCGAGCTCGATGTCAACTCGCCAAAAACAAATTGAAGAAACACCAATAGGCTCAAGAAAGCCAAAAATGCCGGCATTGTGGGCATGGCGACGCATCTTTGCTTGTTAGCCGAGGCTGCCCGGCTGCCGGACCGCTGCGGTGTAAGCTATCGTTCATAAACGCCGACGACAGTCGCCTCAGTTAGGACATGCCTGCGGCTTCGTGGGCGACGCTTAGGACGGATGGCATTTTCACGACAGCCAGACGATCGGAAGATACATATTTCGTGTCAAATAGTCGTGCTGCTGAATGTCATAGCACTTCCGGCGTGAGCGGCATCATTACTGGCTTCCCACCAAGATCGATTTAAGAGTCTGATTGAAGAGTTCGGCCAATCCGGCGCGATTGAGATGATCGGTATCGAAATAGAAGCGCGGCTCGTCGAGCGCATTCGAAAAGTCGTAGAACGGAATTTTCCGGCCGGTGGTGATGCGCAGCATGGCTTCATCGAAAGCGCTTTCGTTTGGCAGGCGGCTGCGGAACTGCGTCGGAACCGGCAGCTTCACCACCACCACCCTGATGCCGCGCTTCTGGGCCATGACGATGAGCTTGTCGAATTCCGCGAGATACCGAGCCAGTGCGGCGGAGGTGGGGGGAGCCGGATAAAGATAATCGATACGGCTTCTGATCGCCGTCGTGGACGTGCGGTAAACTCGGTCGAATTGCTTCTCGCCTTCCCAAATATCCGGCTCGAAGCGCTCGCGATTGTTCACCTTGGAGAACCCGGTCACGTAGTCGAGCAGTGCGCGGGGATCGATGCCCTCGTCGATGCAATAGCGCCAAAGCCGCGTCGCGATCGCCCTATCGAACGGTGTGCGACGGACGAGCTTGGCATCGGCGAATCGGTCTTCGTTCCAGGTGCGGGAATAGAACGCAAAAGAGTCGATAACATACAGCACGGCTCCAGCCTGGCGCTCGTTCAGGAAGGAGTCCAGAACGAAGCGGTTATAGAGTGGACCGGTGCCGGGCGAGGCCAGGTTGATGATGCGCAGGTTCGTCTCGCGCTGCATGAAGGCGTTGAAGTCGGCAAAATCGAGCGGCATAGCGTGCGAGGCGCCCAGCACGACCCAGTCATAAGCTTGGTGCTCGGCGGTCGCGATCTTGAAAAACGGATTGCTCTTGCCGGTGCGATAGACGAGGCGCTCGCTCGCGTAATAGAGGCCGGCATAGAGCGCGACGCCGATCGCAACGAAGAGCAAGGCGGAGTACCACAAGCGTTTCATCGTCGTGTGCCGCTCAGAACTGCATGTAGATGAATTCCTTCGCCTGCCAGCGCCCGAGCACCAGTAAGGCGAAGATGACGAGGTAGTAGACCGTCCAGCGCAGCCAGACCGGCGCGGCGGCCAGGCGCTGGAACACCGAACGGCGCTCGTCGGCGATCTCGACAGCGAGCAGTAGCGCGATCAGGCCGAAGCCAAGCGCGTGTTCGGCGGTGAACGGATATTTCGGGATCAGTGCCGGTAGTTCGGTGAGCCGGGTAGCGATCTTGCGCAGGATCTGGAGCGCGTCGCTGACCGATTTGGCGCGGAAGAACACCCAGGCGATGGCGATCAGGTGGAACGTCACGAAGATGCGTACGGCGAGCCAGAGTGCGCTGTCGCGCACGCGCGGCGCGAATGCCGCGGCACGACGCCAGAGCGATCGCGTGGCCAGCCCGAGCCATTGGTAGAAACCGTTGAGCGCGCCCCAGACCAGGAAGGTCCAGCCGACGCCGTAGCCGAGACCGGCGTGCCAAAGGCCGCTGACCAGAAACACCGCCATGATGTTCACGTATTGCCGCGCGGCGCCCGATCGGCTGCCGCCGAGTGGGATATAGAGATAGTCGCGAAACCAGTGGCCGAGCGATATATGCCAGCGCCCCGCCCAGAATTCGGCCGTGCTGCGGGACAGATAAGGCCGGCGGAAATTCTCCATCAGTTGAAGGCCGAACAGCAGGCCGATGCCAATGGCGATGTCGGTGTAACCGGAGAAATCGCAGTAGATCTGGAAAGCGAAAAAGTAGACGCTGATCAAAAGTTCCATCGGCGCAGCGAAGGCGGCGATATTGAAGTTGCGGTCGACCAGCGGCGCCAGGTTGTCTGCGATCGCCACTTTCTTGAACAGACCCCAGCCGATTAGTTGCAGGCCGAGCACCAGCCGCACGGGGTCTGCCCGCAGGCCTTGCCAGACCTGCGGAAGGAAGGCAGGGGCGCGTTCGATGGGGCCAGCGAAGATCTTTGGGAAGAAGGCGACGTATAGCGCGACGTCGCCGACGCCGGGCCTTCCCGGCATTCGCCGCATGTAAAGGTCGATGAGGTAGCTCGCCGCCGAGAAGGCATAGAACGAGTAGCCGGCTGGCGCCTGCACGCCGATGCGCGGCAGCCCGACGCCCATGCCGGTCGCGCGCTCGAGTTCGCCGGCGATAAAGTCGTAGAACTTGAAGGCGAACAACGAGCCGAGGACCGCGACCAGACCGACAGTCAGGATCATTGTGCGGGCCGACGGGCGATCTGCGCCTGCTACGCCCCGGCCGCAACCGAAGACGACCAGCGTCACCGCGCCGAGATAGATAAGATTTGTCGGCTGCCAGAGGCCGTAGAAGACGTAGCTCGCCAGCAACAGCCATAGCCAACGCGTCGCTGGCGGCAGCGCAGCAAAAACTGCCAGCGTCAAGGGCAGGAAGAGGAAGAATTCGAGCGAGGTGAATAGCATGCGGTTCCGCTCTCACGCGCAGCGGATGCTTGGCGGCGAGCGTCCGCGGCTAGTACGAGGCGCCTCCCGCGCGCAGGTCCGGCGGCACCTCGTCGATCGGAATGCCGGCGTTGATGACCAGATAGCTCGCCAGCGCCTCGCGCTGTTGCTTGGAGAGCTTGATTTCAATGTGGCTCGGCTTGTTCATGGTGCCGAGCCAATGTTCCTTGGGGCGGTCCTGCGTCACCGTCACCGTTATGATGTGGCAGGATTGGCAGTATTCCAGCGCCAGATCGCGGCCGTCGTGCGGCAGTGTTTTCATCCAGTCCGCGCGGGCCGGATCGGGCGGAATCTTCGCGGCCGGCAATGGCATGTTGAAGGAGAGGTAGTCCGCGAGCGTCAGCAATTCCCGCTCGTCGAGCTGCTGCAACCCGGGCATGCTCTTGCTCTGCCCCTTCAGGTAGTCGAGCCATTGCTCCCGGGTGCGCTGGCCCGTCAGCAGAGCGCGCACGTCAGCAGCCGGCGGTTTGCCTTCAAACACCTTGGACAGCAGGGAACGTCCCCCGAGTGGGATGAAGTCGAAGATCGGATCGTACTGGGCGGTGGCCGGCACAACGACGATGGTGGCGAGGATCGCGGTCGCTGCTAGCCACGCACGAGGATGTTTGCGCATGTTACAATTCCTTTCCTAGAATCTCAGATCAGGCGGCACGTCCTCCATCTTCATCGGCATGTTGATGGCGGAGTAGCGTGAAAACTCCTCACGTTCCTGTGCCGTCATCTTGAGTTCGCGATGGAACGGCGATTCGAACATGTTCCGCCATGCCTGAACGCTGCGATCCTGAGTCAGGTGACTGGTGAACAACGAATGGCAGAACTGGCATTCTTCCCAGCCGAGTTCGCGTCCGTCGCGCGGCAGTGCTTTGGCCATCGCCTGCGGCTGCGACGCCTTGGCCGCCAGCGCCGCCGGATCTGACACAGGCATGTTGACTTCGAGATAGGCGGCAAGCGTGCGTAGTTCGCGTTCGCTCAGCGCTTTTCCGCGCTCTGCCAAGGCCGTGCGCCATTCGGCCCCGCTGCGGCTGCTGCCGACGATCTCGCGCACTTCCTTGTCGTCGGGCGTTTGGCCCAGCACCTCCAGGAGCAGGCTCTTGCCACCTTTCGGCATGAAGCCGTAGTCGAGCTGCGCCAGCGCCGGCGCGAGGCCGGCCAGAACCAGCCCAACGACGCCGAATGTCAGTCGCGTGCGCTGTTGCGCCGGCATGCCGCTCTCCTTTAGGCCGGCGGCTCGTTACAGAGCGAGAACACAGGGACGCGCAATTCGCCGCACGATTGTTCCAGCGGGAAGCCGGCGCCGCGCAGCAGGTCGAGCCTGACGATCGAGGCATCATCATAGAAGCGCTCGTGGCAACCGTCGCAGACGAGGGCAGGGATGTCTTCAACGACGACGAGTTGGTCCTGGTGCCAGAAGGCCGAGCGCACACGGTCGGTGCGAATCTTGCTGCTGCCGCAGTTTTCACATCGTGTCGCCGGCTGTTCGGCGCCTGTTTCCACGGCGACGGTCGTTTGTAGTTCCATCGTTCTTGCGCTCCGGTGCTGTTTGGCGGATGAGTCGCGGGGGGGGGGGGGGGGGGGGGGGG
>JAEZEY010000435.1 GCA_023432845.1 Pseudomonadota bacterium | reverse complement strand
TACATCGTGGAACGTCACCGGTGAAAGGATGACGCCAGGTCTCGACAGCGCCAGCAATATCCGCTCGTCCGTCGGTGTGGGCCTGATCTGGGATTCGCCGCTCGGACCGCTGCGCTTCGACTTCGCTTATCCGCTGAAGAAGTATTGTGAGAGTGGCATCTGCGACCGCACCCAGATGTTCCGGTTCGGCGGCGGCACCAAATTCTGATTGCCGCCTACCGGGCGGCGGCCATCCGGCGTCCTGGCTGGCGTCGGCAAGTGCAGCAAGGGCGGGATGAGTGAGCCGCTATTTCTCCGCGAGTCAGGCGGGCTGACCCTTGACGAAATCGTCACGCTGACCGGCGCCCCCATGGCGGCGGGCAGCGCCGGCGGGCGTCGCGTGGTCAATGTAGCGCCGCTGGATCGTGCTTCGCCGCACGACATCGCCTTTTTCGACAACAAGAAATTCGCCAGGGATGCGGCGGCGACCCATGCCGCCGTGTGCCTGGCGCGCGCCGATCTGGCGGGGATGTTGCCGCCAAGGACGACAGCACTGATCGTGCGCGAGCCGTTCAGGGCCTTCGTGCAGGTATCGCGGGCGTTGTTTCCGGATTCGCTGCGCCCGATATCGATGGTGCCCGCCGGCGCGACCGCCGGCGCGCATATCGACGAGGCAGCGCGGCTGGAAAGCGGTGCGACCGTCGAGCCGGGCGCTGTCATTGGCGCCGGCGCCGAGATCGGTAGTGGCACTGTGATCGGCGCCAATGCGGTGATCGGCTCGGGGGTGCGTGTAGGCCGCGATTGTTCGATTGGCGCCAGTGCCGTCATCAGCAACTCTCTGATCGGCGACCGCGTTATCATCCATCCCGGCTGCAAGATCGGCCAGGACGGTTTCGGCTATGTCATGGGTGGCGCTGGACATCTCAAGGTGCCGCAGATCGGACGCGTCATTATTCAGGACGACGTCGAGATCGGCGCAGGCACGACCGTCGATCGTGGCGCAATCCGCGATACCGTTATCGGCGAGGGTACCAAAATCGACAACCTGGTGCAGATCGGCCACAATGTATCGATCGGCCGGCATTGCGTTCTGGTCGCCTTTACGGGTATTTCGGGCAGCGCGACGCTCGAGGACTTCGTCGCGATAGGGGCCCGTGGCGGCGCGGTGCCCAACGTCACGATCGGCGAGGGATCGCAGATCGCGGCATCGTCGAACGTGGCCACGGACGTGCCTCCGGGATCGCGGTGGGGCGGTTCGCCGGCCAAGCCGATGCGGCACTGGCTGCGTGAAATCAAGATGGTCGAGCGAATGGCGCGCCAGAAGGAAAGCGCCGCGGCCGATGAGTGAGACTGTCATTATGGATGAAATGGTCACGACGCTGGAAGCAGCCGACATTGCGACGGTGATGCAGCGATTGCCGCATCGCTATCCATTCCTGCTTGTCGATCGCGTCATCGATATTCGCGGCGATGAATACGGGTGTGGCATCAAGAACGTCACCATCAACGAACCGCAGTTTCAGGGCCACTTTCCCGGCAACCCGATCTTCCCGGGCGTGCTGATGATCGAGGGTATGGCGCAGACTGCCGGTGTTCTCTGCATTGGGGCGACGACGTCGGAGCAGCCGAAGTCGGTGTTCTTCCTGACCATCGACAATGCGAAATTCCGCAAGCCGGTGAGGCCGGGCGACACGCTCGAGTACCACATGACGCGCACGGCGCGGCGCAAGAACATGTGGTGGTATCACGGCGTTGCCAAGGTCGGCGGCGCCGTCGTCGCCGAGGCTGATCTCGGCGCCATGATTTCCGACCGCTAGCTGCTGATTTGAAGGGTCCGCTATGAGCGATCCCGTCATCGATCCGACCGCGCGCGTTGCGCCCGGTGCGGTCATCGGTCCCGACGTCGCGATCGGGCCATACTGCATCGTCGGTCCGCATGTGAAGCTGGATGCCGGAGTGCGGCTGGTCTCCCATGTCACCGTCTCCGGCCACACCACGATCGGGGCACGGACGATCGTCTATCCATTCGCGTCGCTCGGGACACCGCCGCAGTCGCTCGGCTACAAGGGCGAGCCGACACGGCTGGAGATCGGCGCGGATAACGACATTCGCGAACACGTCACCATGAATACCGGCACTGCGGCGGATCGCGGCGTTACCACCGTCGGCAACCACTGCTTCTTCATGGTCGGCAGCCATGTCGCCCACGACTGCGTCGTCGGCAACAAGGTGATCTTCGCCAACAATGTGCTGCTCGGCGGCCACTCGCAGATTGGCGACAATGTCGTGTTCGGCGGTGGTGTCGCGGTGCGCCAGTTCGTGCGCATCGGCGAGGGCGCCATGATCGTCGGCTTGTCCGGCGTCCGCGCCGACGTGATTCCGTTCGGCATGGCGCATGGGCCGCTGGCCAATCTCGTCGGCTTGAACGTCGTCGGCATGCGCCGGCGCGGCCTGAGCAAGGCCGAAGTGCACCGCGTCCGTGCCGCTTATCAGGACCTGTTCTTCGGCGAGGGTGAGTTCAAGCCGCGCATCGACAAGGTCGCTACCGACTACGCCAATGAAGCACTGGTCATGCGCATTATTGAATTCATCCGCGCCGGCAAGAGGCCGCTGACCATGGCGTCGATGCGCAACGAGGCGGAAGACCTGCAATGAGCGCCGATCTGGCCGCGCCGTCTGAAGGACCGCTGGCCATGATCTGCGGCGGCGGCGCCCTGCCGTTGGCGGTCGCCGATTATGTCGCGGCGCGCGGCCGTAAGGTCGTATTGTTTCCATTGGTCGGCGCCGCTGAAGGTCTGCCGGTCGAGCGCTATCCGCATCACTGGCTCTATATCGGCCAGATCTACAAGTTCATCAGCCTCGCGCGCGCCGCCGGCTGCCGCGAAGTCGTATTCATTGGCGGTCTGGTGCGGCCGTCGATCTGGCGCACGCGGCCGAATTTGCGTGATTTGCTATTCGTACCTCGGGTGCTGAAGGCCTTTCGCGGCGGCGATGACCATCTGTTGTCGGGCATGGCGCGTCTGCTTGAGGACGAAGGCCTCATCCTGCGCGGCGCGCATGAAGTGGCGCCGGAGATCCTCGCGCCAGAAGGCGTGATGGGAAGCGTACAGCCGACCGGGGCCGATCGCGCCGATATAGACTTCGGCATGCGATATCTTGGCGCGGCGAGTCCCTTCGATATTGGGCAGGCGGTCGTGGTTGCCGACCGTCACGTGCTCGCTGTCGAAGCGATCGAGGGCACCGATCAGATGCTGGCGCGCGTTGCCGAACTGCGTACGAGCGGCCGTATCCGCGCCGCGAGCGGCCGCGGCGTCATGGTGAAAGCGCCCAAGCGCGATCAGGATCGCCGGTTCGATCTGCCGTCGATCGGCCCGCGGACAGTAGAGGGCGTGGTGCAGGCCGGGCTGGCCGGCATCGCCGTAGTCGCTGGCGCGACCGTTATTGCCGAAGCGGACAAGTTCGTCGCCGCCGCCGACCGCGCCGGCATCTTCGTCGTCAGTGTGCCGGAACGGCAGCCATGAGCGTCGCGGCGTCCGGGCCGCATGTCTATCTGGTCGCCGGCGAGGAGTCGGGCGACCGCCTCGGCGCCGCGCTGATCCGGGCACTGCGCCGCGCCCGGCCGGACGTGCGCTTCTCGGCGGTCGGCGGCAGCCACATGGCGGATGAGGGCGTGCCAAGCCTGTTTCCGCTCGGTGAACTGGCCATCATCGGCTTTGCCGCCATCGTGAAAAGGCTGCCGGCCATTCTCAGGCGCATTGCCGAAACGGCGGATGCCGTGGTTGCGGCGAAACCGGATCTCGTCGTCATCATCGACAGCCCGGAGTTCACCCATCGGGTGGCGCGCAAGGTGCGGGCCAAGG
>JAEZEY010000429.1 GCA_023432845.1 Pseudomonadota bacterium | reverse complement strand
TGAGCAGCAACGACCGCGACGACGACATTCCGCAACGCGCCTTCTTCGGCCGGCGCAAGGGCCATCCCTTGCGCGCGCGGCAATCGGAATTGTTCGACGAGTTGCTGCCGAAGCTGGCGCTCGATCTCAGCAAGCCCGCGCCCCCCGATCTCTCAACGCTGTTTCCGCATGCGCCAAAGACACTGCGACTCGAGATCGGCTTCGGCGGCGGCGAGCATCTCATCGCGCAGGCGATGGCGCATCCCGAGCAGGGGTTCATCGGCGCCGACGGCTTTCTCAACGCGGTCGGCAAGCTGCTCGTCGCAATCGACGACGAAGACCTCACCAACATTCGCGTCTTCCATGGCGATGCCACGGACCTGCTCGACTGGCTGCCGGCCGGCGCGTTCTCGCGCATCGATCTTCTGTACCCCGATCCGTGGCCGAAGCGGCGACAGTGGAAGCGCCGCTTCATTCAGGATGAAAGCCTGCCGCGGCTGGCGCGTCTCTTGAAAAGCGGCGGCGAACTGCGCTTCGCCACCGACATTCCGAGCTACATGACCTATGCGCTGGCGCGCATCATGCGCTCATCTGATTTCACCTGGACCGCCGAGCAGGCCGACGACTGGCGCAAACCGTGGGACGGCTGGACCCGCACGCGCTACGAAGCCAAGGCGATCCGTGAGGGAAGAACGCCGGCGTATTTTGTTTTTCGGAAGAAGTAACGCGTCATTCCGGGGCGCGAATGAAGTGAGCGAACCCGGAATCCAGGCGCCCTCATGCGCATCTGGATTCCGGGCCCATCGCTTCGCGATGTCCCGGAATGACGGGCATCACTCCCCCGTGCCTTGCCGCACCTGCCAGAAGCGCACGACACGCTGCGCGGTCGGCTCGGTGAGCCGCTCGAAATTCTCGTGCGCGGCGTCGATCACGCTTTGCGTCGGCTTCGGGCCCGGCCGCGCATTGATCACCGCCTTCACCGTCGGCCAGCCGAAATTGACCGAGCGGGCGAGGATCAGCACGGGATCGGCGCGCTCGCCGTTCATCAGGCGATCGACGACCTCGACCGGCACGGCGCAAATCGTCGACAAAGCCGCGATGGTCTCTTCGTACTTGCCGCTCTCGGCGTAGTTCGAAACGTCGGCCTCGGTAAGCCGTCGCTCCTTGTGCAGCGCGCGCACTGCGGCGAGCGCGGCCGTGTAGTTGCGCGGCGCGGCCTTGGCGCCGACTTCGTCGGTGACCTTGGCCAGGATCTTGCGGATCTCGGCCTGCGTCTCGGGGCTCGCGGCGGCGAGCAGGCGTTTCTGCACCACTTCGCTGGCCTGCAGCAGAAGCTGGCGAAACAGCCGCGGCGGAATGTCGGTGCGGCGGCCGACCTTCTCGGCGAGATCGCCGTCCATCTGCGCGCGGTTGATCAGATTGGTGAAAGCTCGTTCCGACAAGGCGGCGCCGGGATTGATGACGATGCTGTGCGCGACGTCGCGGTCGCCGCGCTTCACCAGCACATCGGACACCACTTCGCTGAGCCGCTGACGCGACGCCATGGCCAGCAGGTGCGCCTGGCTCTTGGTCTCGGCAATCGCGACAAGATCGGGGTCGGACAGTTGCCCCGCGCGCAGCACCGGCCCGGCGACATCGATGTCGTCGTTCCTGGCGAGCGTTGCCACGACCTTGGCGGGCGCGTTTTCGACAGGCGCGATGCGGCGCGCCAGCTCGGCGAGCGCCTTGGCCTCGATCTCCGCGATCAGGCAGCCGATGACATCGTCAAACAGCGCGACATGATGATCGTTGAAGCTCGGGGCGCCGTCGAGAAATAGAGTCGTGATGCGTCGCAGCGTCTCGGCCCGCTTCTCGGCGGAGCCGTGCTGGACGACCTCTTCCAGTTCGGGAAGCAGGGAGGCAGGAGCAGCCATCACGCAAACCTACACAGGCACCGCCGGCGACCCTGCCGCGGCGCTTTAACCAATCGTAAGGGCAAGTTGTGAAGGAAGCGTTAGCCGTGACGGCCGGCTCGCCACCCTTGCGCGAGGCCGAAAATTCGCTATATTTGCGCTGTCAATCGATACACCCTCAAAACCAAATCAGGTTCTGAGAGTGGGTCCCCCGGGGCCCGCTCTTTTTCTGTTACAGGCATAGCTCAGCGCAACATGGCCTCAGGCGAGCGCGACGAAAATCAGGTTTCCGGCGTGGAACTGGCTCCCTTGGATCAAGGGAGCGCCAGCGATGAACCGCGCCTGATTGCCGAGACCGGCCTGCCGGCCCGGGTCGCCGCGATCGCCGGCCCGGTGGTTGAGCAGCTGGGCTATCGTCTTGTTCGGATTAGGGTTTCTTCCGCCGAGGAATGCACCATCCAGATCATGGCGGAGCGCCCGGACGGCACCATGACGGTGGACGATTGCGAAGCGATTTCGCGGGCTTTGTCGCCGGTTTTCGACGTCAACGAGCCCATCGACCGCGCCTACCGGCTGGAGATTTCCTCGCCCGGTATCGACCGGCCGCTGGTGCGCCGCTCGGATTTCGAGCGCTACGCCGGCCACCTGGTGAAGGTCGAGATGGAAGTTCCGGTCGCCGGCCGGAAGCGCTTCCGCGGCATTCTCAACGGCCTCGAGGGCGACAATGCGCGCTTGATGCGCGACGACCCCAAAGCGGGCGAAGACCCGGCAGTGCTGCTGCCGATCACGGATATGGGCGAAGCAAAGCTCGTTCTCACCGACGAACTGGTGAGCGAGGCCTTGCGCGCCGAGAAAGCTGCCAAGCGCGAATTGCGCGAGGCAAAGAAGGAACAACGGCGACTGAAGCAGGCCAAGAAGGCTGCCAAATCCGCCACTCGATAAACGAACGAAAGAGGAGTCCACAGCTATGGCTGTTAGCGCCAACAGGCTGGAACTGTTGCAGATCGCCGATGCGGTCGCCCGCGAAAAGTCGATCGACCGCGGCATCGTCATCGCGGCGATGGAAGACGCCATCGCCAAGGCAGCGCGCTCGCGCTACGGCGCCGAGACCGACGTTCATGCCGAGATCGAGCCGAAGACCGGCGAGCTCAAATTGATGCGTCACATGCTGGTGGTCGAGGCCGTCGAGAATCCCTCGTCGCAGATCACGCTTGCCGATGCCCGCCGCCGTCACCCGGCCGCGCAGGTCGGCGACACCATCGCCGATCCGCTGCCGCCGCTCGAATATGGCCGCATCGCCGCGCAGTCGGCCAAGCAGGTCATCGTGCAGAAGGTGCGCGAAGCCGAGCGCGACCGTCAGTACGCCGAATACAAGGATCGCATCGGCGAGATCGTCAACGGCGTTGTCAAGCGCGTCGAATACGGCAACGTGGTGGTCGATCTCGGCCGCGGCGAAGCCATCGTCCGCCGCGACGAACTGTTGCCGCGCGAAGTGTTCCGCAACGGCGACCGTATCCGCGCCTATATCTACGACGTGCGCCGCGAGCCGCGCGGCCCGCAGATTTTCCTGTCGCGCACGCATCCGCAGTTCACCGCCAAGCTGTTCGCGCAGGAAGTGCCGGAAATCTACGACGGCATCGTCGAGGTCCGCGCCGTGGCCCGCGATCCGGGCTCGCGCGCCAAGATCGCCGTGATTTCGCGGGATTCCAGCGTCGATCCGGTCGGCGCCTGCGTCGGTATGCGTGGTTCGCGCGTGCAGGCCGTGGTCAACGAGCTGCAGGGCGAGAAAATCGACATCATTCCGTGGTCGCCGGATATCGCGACCTTCGTCGTCAACGCGCTGGCGCCGGCAGAAGTCGCCAAGGTCGTGCTTGACGAAGACAAGGAACGCATCGAAGTCGTGGTGCCGGATGCGCAGCTGTCGCTCGCCATCGGCCGCCGCGGCCAGAATGTGCGCCTGGCCTCGCAACTCACCGGCTGGGATATCGACATCCTGACCGAGCAGGAAGAATCCGAGCGTCGCACCGCCGAGTTCGAAAGCCGCACGAAGACCTTCGTCGAAGCGCTCGATCTCGACGAGGTGGTCGGTCAGCTGCTCGCATCCGAAGGCTTCTCCTCGATCGAAGAGCTGGCGCTGGTGGACGAGAAGGAAATCTCCAGCATCGAAGGCTTCGATGAGGACACCGCGCGCGAGCTGCAGAGCCGCGCCCGCGACTACATCGCCCGCTACGAGAACGAGCTCGACGAGAAGCGCAAGGAACTCGGCGTTGCCGACGAACTGCGCGATGTCGAGGGCGTCACCACCGCGATGATGGTCAAGCTCGGCGAGAACGAGGTGAAGACCGTGGAGGATCTCGCCGGCTGCGCCGCCGACGATCTCGTCGGCTGGACGGAACGCAAGGATGGCGAGACCAAGCACGAGCCGGGCTTCCTCGATGGCCTCGATGTGTCCCGCGAAGAAGCCGAGTCGATCGTCATGCAGGCGCGCCTCAAGGCCGGCTGGATCACCGAGGCTGAACTCGCGGCGCAGAACGCACCGGCCGAGGCTGAGGCCGAAGGCGAACCGGCCTAACAAGGAGAACTGTTCGACGTATGCTCGCCATCGCGCAGCCTGACGCAGACGAACTCGACCGCGGCGCGACCTCCGTCGCCGCGGGCGCGGAGCGTTTCTGCGCCCTGACGCGCGAGGTCAAGCCGGTCGCCGAACTGATGCGCTTTGTCGTCGGACCGGCCGGCGAGGCCGTGCCGGACCTCAAGCGCAAATTGCCGGGCCGCGGCCTCTGGATCACCGCGACCCGCGAGGCGATCGGTGACGCGGTCAAGCGCAACGTCTTTTCCCGCAGCTTCAAGCGCGAGATGAAGGTGTCGCGGGACCTGGCGGACGAGGTAGAGCGTCTGCTGGCGAAGTCCGCGCTCGATGCGCTGGCCATCGCCGGCAAGGCTGGCAACGTGGTCACCGGCTTCGCCAAGGTCGAGGCGGCTTTGGGGGGAGCGGGCGTTCTGGCGCTGGTTCATGCGTCGGAAGCGGCTGCCGACGGCAAGCGGAAACTGAATTCGGCCTTGCAGCGCAATAATCAGTCCCAAAATGGGGAAATAGCGCTGATCGAGGCGTTTCCGGGCGAGGATTTGGATTTGGCATTGAACCGCCCAAATGTGGTACATGCTGCCGTGCTTGCCGGACCCGCGAGCGAGACATTCCTTGCCCGTGTCGCGCGCTTGATGCGGTATCGGTCCGGAAAATCGCCCGATTCAATTAGCGCGGCCGCGCCATAGAGGCGCCCGCGAACGTAATGCGCCCGAACTGAATGCGCCCTCCGGGGCAAAAGGAAAAAGCAGTACTGAATGAGCGACACCAAGAACCCTGGCGAAAAGAAACTGACGCTGACGCTGAAGCCGCGCACGGAAACGGGCGTGGTGCGCCAGAGTTTCAGCCATGGCCGCAGCAAGTCTGTCGTCGTCGAGAAGATCAAGCGCCGCACCGTCAGCGGGCCGGCCGAAGCCAAGGCCGAGCCGGCTCCCGTCGAGGCGCCGAAGGCTGCCGCGCCAGCGCCGAAAGCGCCCGCTCCGCAGACGCCGAAATCCGGCGTCGTGTTGCGTACGCTGACCGAAGAGGAAATGGCCGCACGTGCCCACGCTCTGGCCGACTCGCGCGTGCGCGAAGCGGAGGAGCGCAAGGCCGCCGAGGCAGAGGCCAAGCGCCGCGCCTCGCGTGAGTATATCGAACAGGCCGAGCGCGAAGCCGCCGAAGCCCGCAAGCGCGAGGAAGAGGCCCGTCACAAGGCCGAGGAAGAACAGAAG
>JAEZEY010000421.1 GCA_023432845.1 Pseudomonadota bacterium | reverse complement strand
TCCTTGAAGATGCGGTCTAGGCCTTCCTGTTCGGCCTGTTGTTTCACCAGCGACGAGCCGGGCGAGACGAGGCCGGGCACCTTGCTGGTGCGGCCGGACAGCACCGCGGCGGCAGCGCGCAGGTCCTCGATGCGGGCATTGGTGCAGGACCCGATGAAGATGCGGTCGATGGCGATATCGGTGAGCTTCTCGCCGGGCTTGATGCCCATGTAATCGAGCGCGCCGCGAATATAGGCGGCGCGCGTCTCGTCGGTTTCGCGCGCCGGGTCGGGTACGCTGGCGTCGATCGGCAAGGCGTCGTCGGGCGTGGTGCCCCAGGTGACGATCGGCGCGATGGCGGCAGCATCGAGCGTCACTTCGCGGTCGAATTCGGCGCCGGCATCGGTTGAAAGCTTGCGCCAGTCCTCGACGGCGCGGTCGAAGTCAGCGCCTTTCGGCGCATATGGCCGGCCCTTGATGTAGGCGAAGGTCGTCTCGTCCGGCGCTACCATGCCGCAGCGCCCGCCGCCTTCGATCGACATGTTGCAGAGCGTCAGCCGTCCTTCCATCGACAGCGCGCGAATGGCGCTGCCGGCATATTCGATGGCGTGGCCTTGCGCGCCGTCGGCATGAATGCGGGCGATGATGGCGAGCGCGATGTCCTTGGCGGCGATGCCGGCCATGGTCTGGCCCTCGACATTGATGCGCATGCGCTTCGGCTTCTTCTGCCACAAGGTCTGCGTCATCAGCACATGCGCGACCTCGGACGCGCCGATACCGAAGGCGTAGGTGCCGAACGCGCCGTGCGTGGAGGTATGACTGTCGCCGCAAACGATCAGCAGGCCGGGCAGGGTAAGACCCTGTTCGGGGCCGACCACATGCACGATGCCCTGCCGCGGATCGCGCAGGCCGAACAGAGTGATGCCATTGTCGGCGCTGTTGCGCTCGAGCTTGCTCACCATCTCGGCGATTTCCGCATTGGCGATCGGCTTGTCGCGGTCGTGCGTCGGCACGTAATGATCGGCAATGCCGAAGGTGAGGCTGGGCTCAGCGACCTTGCGGCCGCGCGCTGTTACTTGGCTGAAGCCGTGAAACGACCCCTCATGCACAAAATGCCGGTCGACGAACAGCAGGGCGGCGCCGTCTTCGCGCTCAGCGATCCGGTGACTCGACCAGAGCTTGTCGAACAGGGTCTGTGGCGTCTGCCTCATTTCGTCGCGTCTCTTGCTCGCAATTGCGGCGCTGGCGGGGCTTGCCGCGGCGAACTAATATTGTATGCTAAAAAATACCAAGTAAAGGGGCGGCCTTCCGTCGCGCCTTGAAACGGGGGAGCGGCTGTTGCGCGACTGGCTCGGCGAGGCGAAAGCGAAGCAGGTTTATCTGGTTCTGCGGGACCGGATCCTGAGCGGCGCCGCGGCCTATGGCACAAAGCTCGCCACCGAGAACGACCTGGCCGAAATTCACGGCGTGTCGCGCGTCACCGTGCGCCGCGCGCTCGGTGAACTGGAGCGCGAACGGCTGATCGAGCGCCGCCGCAGCGCCGGCACGCGCGTCATTTATCGCCCGTCACCGGCGCCGATGACCGCCGACATTTCCGGCGTGCTCGCCAATCTCGCCGACATGGGCCGGCGGACTGCGGTGAGACTGCTGTCCTTTGATTATGTACCGGCGGAAGGCGCCGTGGCCGAAGCGCTCGGTGCGCGCCCGGCGGAGATGCTGCAGCGCGCGGTGCGCGTGCGTTCGGTGGACGGTCAGCCGTTCTCCTATCTCACCACGCATGTGCCGGAGAGTCTGTCGCTCACTTATTCCCGGCAGGACCTTGCATCGCGGCCGCTGCTCGATCTCATCGACCGCGCCGGCGTGACGGTCGATCGCGCGCGCCAGCGTATCAGCGCCGTGCTGGCCGGGCCGGATGCGGCCACCGCGCTCGGCGTGCACTCGGGCTCGCCGCTCATTGAACTCGTGCGTGTCGTGCTCGATCGCAACGGCCGCGGCGTCGAGCATCTGCACGCGTTGTATCGGCCGGATCGCTACGCCTTCGAGATCGACCTGGTGCGGTCCGGTGAAGCCGCCGGCCTGTCGTGGGCGCCCGTCATGCGCCAGGTCGACGCCGTCAAGACTGCGACCACGACAGTTCAGTCCAAATCGAAGCAAGCCAACCCGGCCGGTCATCGGCCGCAACGTGAGATCAACAGGAGAGGGGAGTGACCATGACTGATACCAAATTTCCGCTGAGCCGCCGGCGGTTCATCACCACCACTGCGCTCGGTGCCACCGCAGCCATCGCCATGCCGTCGGTGCTGCGCGCGCAAGGCGCGCCCATAAAGATCGGCGTGCTGCAGCCGGTAACCGGTCCGCTGTCCTACTCGGGCACGCAGGGCCAGCTCGGCGCCATGCTGGCGATCGAGGAAATCAACGCGGCCGGCGGTATCAAGTCGCTCGGCGGCGCCAAGTTCGATCCTGTCGTCGGTGACGCACAGTCGACCCCGGCCGGCGGCACCGCCGAAGTCGAAAAGATGAACGCGGCCGGTGTGTCCTGCATCGTCGGCGGCTATGCCTCCGGCATCTGTCTTGCCACCACGCAGGCGGCGGCGCGTTACGATCTGCCTTATGTTGTTGACGTCGGCGTCGCCGATAACATCGTTACCCGCGGCCTCAAGAACACGTTCCGCTTCGGCCCCGGCTTCGGCGTCATTTCCAACACGGCGCTCGAGAACCTTGTCGCGATCAACAATAATGCCGGCAAGCCGGCCAAGACGGTGATGATCGTGCACGAGGACTCGCTGTTCGGCAGCGGCCTCGCCAAGCTCCTGAACGCGAAGCTGCCGGAGCACGGCTTCCAGGTGCTCGAGACCATCGCGCATCCGACGCCGACCCGTGACTTCAACACCATCGTGCTGAAGATCAAGGCGCAGAACCCGGACCTCGTCATTCCGGCGAACTACTACAATGAGTATGTCCTGCTCGCCCGCACCATGCAGCAGCAGCAGGTCAAGCCGAAGGGCATTTACTCGGTGCTCGGCGGCGCGGCGTCGTCCTACAAGTTCGTCAAGGAGTTCCCGGAAGCCGCCAAGGGCATTATGGATTGCAATCACTGGTTCAATCCGCTGAGCGACAAGGCGCAAGCCCTGAAAAAGAAGGTCGAGGCCAAGGGCCAGTTCTTCACCTACGAGGTGTATCTGAACTATGCCTGCGTCGGCCTCGTCGCCGACGCCCTGGAGCGCGCCGCCTCCGCCGACCGCGCCAAGCTCAACGAAGCGCTCGCCTCGTCGACCTGGGCCGGTCACATCATGCCGTACGGGCCGACCAAGTTCGTCAACGGTCAGAACCAGGGCGCTGCGCCGTGCAACACGCAGGTGCAGGGCAATGACATCAAGGTGATCCTGCCGGCGAAGTTCGCCGACGCCAAGCCGATGTTCCCGGTTACCTGATCTTGGAGGAGATGGCGGGCGGCTCCGTCGCGAGCCGCCCGCTATCGACATAGTTTCGATCGTGCTGTCGCCCGTCATCCTCATTCCCGTGCTGCTCAACGGTCTCATGACCGGGGCGGTCTATGCGCTGATCGCGCTTGGATTGACGCTGATCTATGGCGTGCTGCACATCATCAATTTTGCGCACGGCGCGCTGCTGACGGCGGCGATGTTCGCGGCCTATTTTTCGTTCAAGACCCTGGGCCTCGATCCGTATCTGTCGCTGTTCATTCTGGCACCGATCTTCTTCGCGCTCGGCTATGGCATTCAACGATTCGTCATCGGCCCGGCCTCGCATGGCGAGGACCGCAACATGCTGCTGGTGACGCTCGGGCTGGCCGTCGTCATCGAGAACGCGTTGCTGTTCAATTTCCGCGGCGATACGCGCACGATCGACGTGCCTTATGCCTTCGAGACGATCAATCTCGGCGTCACGTTCCTCGCCGTGCCGCGGCTCGTCGGTTTCGTCGCCGTGTTCGTCGTTGCCGTCATCCTGTGGCTGATCATGACATGGACCGACGTCGGCCGCGCCATTCGCGCGGTGGCCAAGGAGAAGCTCGGCGCCCAGCTTCAGGGCATCGACGTCGGCCATATCTATGCCGTGACCTTCGGCCTCGGCACCGCCTGCGTCGCCATCGCTGCGTGCCTCTTGATCCCGACCTATTATGTCAACCCGGGCGCGGGTAACGCCTTCGTCCTGGTCGCCTTCACCATCGTCGTGCTCGGCGGCATGGGCTCGGTGCCGGGCGCGCTGGTCGGCGGCCTGACCATCGGTGTCGTCGAGAGTATGTCCAGCCTGTTCCTCGGCGACTCGCTCGGGCAGGTCGGCATCTTCCTCATCTTCATTGTCGTGCTGCTGGTGCGCCCGCAGGGTCTGTTCGGAGCGAAGGCATGAAGTCGTTTATGCCGGTTGCTCTCGTCATTGCCGCGCTCGCGGCGGTACCGTTGTTCGTGCAGTCGAATGTTGTGCTCAACTTTCTGGTCGTGACGCTGATGATCGCGCTGGCCGGGCAGGGCTGGAACATCCTCGGCGGTTATGGCGGCCAGTATTCCTTCGGCCACGCCATCTTCTTCGGCACCGGCGCCTATGTCACTGCGATCCTGCAGGTGAAGTATGGCATCAATGCCTGGCCGGCCTTTGGTTGCGGCATGGCCGCCGGTGCCATCGTCGGTACGGTCGTCGGCTGGCTGGCCTTCCGCGCCGGCCTGCGCGGCTCGTATTTCGCGCTGGTCACGCTGGCTTTCGCCGAAGTACTGCGCATTGTCGCCAGCGTCGCGCCGATCACCGGCGCCGGTGTCGGCACGCTGGTGAATCTCGACATGCGGTTCTCGGCGATGCAGTTCCAGAGCCGGGCGGTGTTTTATTGGCTTATCCTGTCGCTGGTCGCAGCGGCGCTTGTCGTCACCTGGCTAATCGAGCGCTCGCGCTTCGGCGCCTGGCTGATCGCGGTGCGCGAGAACGAGGACGCGGCACGCGCGCTCGGCGTCAATGCGCTCACGGTCAAGCTCGGTGCCATGATTATTTCCGGCATCATCACAGCGGCGGCCGGCTGCTTCTACGTCCAGTATTTCCTGTTCGTCGATTCCAACATCGCCTACGGCACCTGGATTTCGGTCGAGGCGCTGCTGACGCCGATCATCGGCGGCGCCGGAACCATTTTCGGGCCGCTGGTTGGCGCGCTGGTGGTGCGGGCGCTGGGCGAGGCGGCGCTGCTGGTGACCGGCCATGCCCCGGGGCTCGACCTCGTCGTGTTCGGCATGGTGCTGATCGGCGTCGTCTGGTTCTCGCCGAGCGGCATCATCGGATTGCGAAAAACGTTGTTGGCGAAGTTCAGGCGCGGCGGCGTTCCTGCGGCGGAGGTGTCCCGTGGCTGAGCCGCTGCTCGACGTTCGTGGCGTATCGCGCCGGTTTGGCGGTTTGCTCGCCGTCGGCGGCGTGTCGATGAGCGTGCGGGAAGGCAGCATCACCGCGCTGATCGGCCCGAATGGCGCTGGCAAGACGACCTTGTTCTCGCTTATCTCCGGCTTCCTCAAGCCGAGCGAAGGCGAGATCTACTATGAGGGTCGTGAGGTCACCGGCGAGCCGTCGCACAAGCTGGCGCGGCTCGGCATCGGCCGCACCTTCCAGATCGTGCAGCCTTTCGCCGGCCTGACCGTGCGCGAGAACATTCGCGTCGGCGCCTACCTGCGGCATCCGCGCCGCGACGACGCAATGGCGGCGGCCGAGACGGTGGCGCGCGAAGTGGGTCTCGAACCGCTGCTCGACGCGCCGGCCGACACTTTGACGGTGGCCGGCCGCAAGCGGCTCGAACTCGCCAAGGCGCTGGCGACCGAGCCGAAGCTGCTGCTACTCGACGAAGTGCTGGCGGGTCTCAACCCGTCCGAAATTCGCGACATCATCCCGGTGATCCGCGGCCTGCAGGGGCGCGGCATCACGGTGTTGATGATCGAGCACGTCATGCAGGCGGTGATGAGTCTCGCCGAGCAGGTCTTCGTGCTCGCCGAGGGCCGGCTCATCGCCGAAGGCACGCCGGGCGCTGTTGCCGCCGACCCGGCGGTGATCGAGGCCTATCTCGGACACGGCGCCGCGGCGCGGCTCGCCAAGGTGTCGTCATGACCGCGCTGCTGACCATCGAAGGGCTGCGCGCCGGCTACGGCGAAACAGAAGTGCTGCGCGGCCTCGACCTTATTGTAAATGCCGGCGAGATCGTCACCGTGCTCGGCTCGAACGGCGTCGGCAAATCGACACTGAATCGGACTTTGTCCGGCGTGCTGCGCGCCGCGGCGGGCGCCATCCGTTTCGAGGGGGTGCCGATCGAGCGCGAGAACTGCGCTGCGATCGTCGCGCGAGGTCTCATTCATGTGCCGGAAGGCCGGCGGGTATTTCCCAATCTGACCGTTGTGGAGAACCTCGACCTCGGCAGCTACGCCCGCGGCAAACCGCGCCGGACGCAGAACCGGGAGCGGGTGTTTGACATCTTCCCGCGGCTGCGCGAGCGCGCGTCGCAATATGCCGGTACTCTGTCGGGCGGCGAACAGCAGATGCTGGCCATCGGCCGCGGCCTGATGGCCGAGCCGAAGCTGCTCATTCTCGATGAGCCGTCGCTCGGCCTGTCGCCGCTGCTGGTCGAGGAATTGTTCGGTCTGATCAAGCGCATCCACGCCGACGGCGTGTCGGTTCTGCTGGTCGAGCAGAATGTGGTGCAGAGCCTCGAGGTCGCGGATCGCGCCTATATCCTCGCCGAAGGCCAATTCGTCATGTCCGGACCTGCCGCCGAGATCGCGGCTGATCCGGAGCTTAAACGGACCTATCTGGGACTATGAAGATGTCGAATGAGAACCTGCGCGCGCGCTTGTCGCGGCCGCCGATTTTGGTGGCGCCGGGCGTCTACGATCCTCTGACGGCGCTCATCGCCGAGCAGGCGGGCTTCGAGGCGATGTATGTCTCGGGGGCGGCCATTGCCTACACCAAGCTCGGACGTCCCGACATCGGGCTCGTCTCGTTGAACGAAGTGGTCGATACCGTGACGCTGATCCGCGATCGCGTCGGCACCTACCTGGTGGTCGATGCCGACACCGGCTACGGCAATGCCCTCAATGTCGAGCGCACGGTACGCCTCCTGGAGCGCGCCGGCGCCAGCGCCATCCAGCTCGAGGATCAGGACTTCCCCAAGCGCTGCGGCCATCTCGACGACAAGGCGCTGATCCCGGCCCTGGAAATGGCCGGCAAGATCAAGGCTGCGGTCGACGCGCGCCAGTCGCGCGACACCCTGATCATCGCCCGCACCGACGCCGTGGCGGTGGAGGGCTTCGACAGCGCCGTCGATCGCGTCGCCATGTACCGCGAGGCCGGCGCCGACATGCTGTTCGTCGAAGCGCCGCGCGAGCGCGGTGAGCTTGCCCGCGTCGTCGAGCGCGTCGGCAAGGGTCTGCCGCTGATGGCCAATATGGTGGAGGGCGGCAAGACGCCGATCGTGCCGGCACATGAGCTGGAAAAAATCGGCTTTTCTTTCGTTATCTTCCCCGGCGGCATCGTCCGCGCCATCGCCAGAGCGGCGCAGGAGTTCTATGCGACGCTGAATACCCACGGCACCACTGACGCCTTCCGCGAACGCATGTTCGACTTCAACGCTCTCAACGATCTGATCGGCACGCCGGAGACTTTGGAGCGCGGCAAGTGGTACGCCGACTACAAGCCGGGCAAGAACTGATGCGCGCGCTGGATCCGGTCACGCTCGCGGTACTCAACGGCCGTCTCGTCCAGATCGCCGATGAGATGGACGCGACGCTCTACCGCTCAGCCTTCAATCCGATTATCGCCGAAGCGCATGACGCCTGCCACGGCCTCTATCACGCCGAGACCGGCGCCACTTTGGTGCAGGGCACGTCGGGCCTGCCGATCTTCGTCGGCGCCATGGCTTTCGCCGTCAAGGCGGTGATCGACAAGGCCAAGGCGCAGGGCGATCTGGAAGAGGGCGACATCTATCTCTTCAACGACCCCTATGACGGCGGCACGCACCTTAACGACTTCCGCCTGGTGCGGCCGGTGATGCGCAAGGGCAAGGTGTTCGCCTGGCTCGCCTCGGTCGGCCACTGGCTCGATGTCGGCGGCAACGTGCCCGGCAACTTCAACGCCAAGGCGACCGAGAGCTTCCAGGAAGGCTTCCGTGTGCCGCCGGTGAAGATCGTGCGAGCCGGCGTGTTCCAGCAGGATGTCGCCGATATTCTCGCCGCCAATTCGCGCGTGCCGCAGTCGAACTGGGGCGATCTCAACGGCCAGCTAAACGCACTGCAGCTTGGCGAGCAGCGCGTTCATGCCTTGCTCGATGAATACGGCGACGAAACGGTCGAAGCCGCCATGCAGGCGCTGTCATCGCGCGCCGAATCGCTCATGCGCGCCAATATCGCGGCGCTGCCGGACGGCACCTATTCGTATGACGATTTCCTCGACAATGACGGCATCAGCGACGAGCCGCTGCGCATCGCGCTCGATCTGACCATCGCCGGCGACCGCATGACGCTCGATTTCTCGCGCTCGGCACCGCCGTGCCGGGGGCCGCTCAACATCGCGCGCTCGACGGCGGTCGCCTGCTGCTATGTCGCGCTCAAGCATCTGTTCACCGACGTGCCGGCCAATGCCGGATGCCTCGCGCCGATCGAGTTCATCATTCCCGACACCACGCTGCTCGGCGTCTCGGCGCCCAAGCCCGTCGGCGGCTACACCGAGACCATTCTGCGCGTCATCGACACCGTGTTCGGCGCCTTCGCCAAGGCGGCGCCGGAGCGCGCCAATGGCAGCCCTTACGCCACCATAAACGCGCTGTCGCTCGCCGGCTGGCGGCAGGACCACAAGCGCTGGGTGATGTTCTGCTTCTTCGGCGGCGGCCTCGGCGGCAATCCGGAAGGCGATGGCCTCAACCACGGCAACAACCCGATCTCGACCGCGACCATTCCGCCGGCGGAGATCCTGGAGTCGCTCTATCCGGTGATGTTCACGCAATGGGCGTTGCGGCCGGACTCCGCCGGCCCCGGCCTCAACCGCGGCGGCTGCGGCGCCATCTACGAGATCGAAGCGCTGAACGAAGGCGACACCGACGTGTTCCTGCTCGGCGAGCGCGGCAAGTTTCCGCCCTTCGGCGTCAATGGCGGCAACAGCGCCGCGCTCAACCGCTTCTTCTTCGAAAGCGAGAGTGGCGAGCGCTCGCCCGATCTCGTCTCCAAGATCACGGATGTGCGCATCAAGCGCGGCCAGCGCGTGCGGCTGGAGACGCCGGGCGGCGGCGGCTTCGGCGATCCGATGACGCGCGAGCCGGCCCGCGTCGCCCGCGATGTCGCGCTCGGCTACGTGTCGCGCGAGAGCGCGGCGAGCGATTACGGCGTGGCGGTCAAGGCCGACGGCACGGTCGATGACGGCGCCACGGCGAAGCTGCGCGGAGGAGCCCGCGCGTGAGTGACAAGATGAGTGAGAAGAAAGCCATTGTCGGCGTCGATGTCGGCGGCACTTTTACCGACCTGTTCCTGTTCGACGAGGCGGCGCGGGCCTTCCGCACCGCCAAGGTGCCGTCGAACCGCGGCAACGAGGCGGCCGGCTTCATGCAGGGCCTGGAAGCGCTCGGCGACGTAGCGAGCTTCGGCTCCATCGTGCACGGCACCACGGTCGGGACCAATATGCTGCTCGAACGCAAGGGCACGCGCGTCGGCGTCATCACCACCCGCGGCTTCCGCGACGTCCTGGAAATGCGCCGCCGCGACCGGCGCCAGACCTGGGGCCTGTGGGGCAACTTCACGCCCATCGCCGACCGCGATCTGCGCCTTGAAGTCGACGAGCGCACGCTCGCCGACGGCACCATCCGCACCGCAGTCGATGTCGAAGCGGTTCGCAAGGCGGCGGAAGAGCTGAAAGCGAAGGGCGCGCAGG
>JAEZEY010000390.1 GCA_023432845.1 Pseudomonadota bacterium | reverse complement strand
GTTCAACGTTGTCGTGGCGTCGAACCTGTTCGGCGACATTCTTTCGGATCTCGGCCCGGCCTGTACCGGCACCATCGGCATCGCGCCGTCGGGGAACATCAATCCCGAGCGCAATTTCCCGTCGGTGTTCGAGCCGGTGCACGGCTCGGCGCCGGATATCTACGGCCAGGGCATCGCCAATCCGATCGGCCAGATCTGGTCCGGCGCCATGATGCTCGATCATCTCGGCGAACACGACGCGGCCGCCGCCATCGTCAAGGCGATCGAGACCGTGCTGACGCAGGACAAATTGCGCACCCGCGACCTCAAGGGTTCGGCCAATACGGTCGAATGCGGCAAGGCCGTTGCCGAGGCGCTTTCCTGAGGCGAAGGCAGCCGGCTAGGACTTACCAGCCCAGGCGCAGGCCGCCCATTCCGGCGACGCTCGATGTCGTGTTCGACCATTCACCGTTGACGCTGGCAAACAGCGAGGCCTTGTCGCTGAGCGACAGGGTGGCGCCCGCTTCCAGACGCAGCGCGTTTTCCGAGGCGCGTGCGCCTTCGGCGACGAAGCTGCCACCGGGAAGCGTGCTAAACGATGCCCGGATGTCTCGCGCCGTCTCGAACTCGTGCACCCATGACACACGCGCGAACGGCGACAGCGTGTGGCCGCCCTCAAGTGCATAGCGGCCGTCGACCTGCACGCCGAGGAAGGCAGGAAACGACGTCACGCGGTTCGACTGATAGGCGAGACCGAGAATGCCGGGCGCGCCGGTGCCGGTCGTCGAGGTTTCGCTGTAGCCCTGCTGCCAGAGAACGGCCGGCTCGACGGCGGCGAACGGCGTCAGCGTGTAGCCCTGCAATGCATGCCGCCAGCCGAACTCGAGCCGGCCGCCGAGCTGGTCGCTGCCGAAGCTGCCTTTGGCATATTCGGTGGCGCCGATGCCGGTGATGGTGCGATCGGTCTTGTTGGCGGCATGGGCGTAGTAGAGCGTCGCCGCGAGATAGGAGGCGCCGAAGGTCTTCAGCGCGTAGGCGCCGACATGACCGGCGTCGCTGCGGCCGCTGGTCGACAGCCCGGACACGGAATAAGTCGAGCCGCTGGCGCCGACGGCGAAGCCGAGCAGGAGGGCGCGGGCGATCTCGCGGTCGACGCCGAAGGCGCCGCCGCCGGCATAGATGCGCTGGTCCGCACTGCTGCCGTTCTGCCCATCAATGGAGCGCGTGGCGCCAAAGCCAGCACCCCAGACGCGCCAGCGCCCCGGTTGCGGCTGCATCGCCGCAAAGGCGTCGGCGCCCGGCCGGCCGGCCAGCCGGTTCGCGGCCGGCGCTGCGTAAGGCAGGCCGCCGAAGGTGGTGCCGAAACCGCCGCCGCTGCCGGAAAGCCAGGAGAGTCCCTGTTGCATCATGGCGCCGCCGAACAGTGCGCCCGATGAAAAAACGGCGTTTTGAGCGGCCGCCGTGCCGGCGCCAGAGAGCTGATCCAGAACGCCGAGCGAACTCGCTGCGAGAAGATTGGCGTAGAACTGACCGATCGTGCTGTTCGGATCGAGGGATGGCGAATAGCCTTGCTCAAGCGCATTGCCGACGGACTGTTGCGTCGGCGTAGAGCCCGGCACGGAGCCGAAGCCGAGCCGTGTCAGCGTCACATCGACGTCGATCGTGCTCGAATAATCGGCCGTGGCCATGAAGAAAGGCGACGAGGTGGTCACGGTCCCGAAGGCGCCGGTTAGGGAGCCGCAGTTGCAGGTGCTGATCGGAGCAGCGCCGGTCGTCGCGTTCGAATAGACGGTAGTTGTGCCGTAGAGTGCGGGGGTCACCACCATGTGCAAGCGCCCGCCGTTGAGCGTTGCGTAGTCGACGAGATAGTAGTCGTTGGCCGTCGGCGATACGCGGATCGTGATGGTGCCGGAGGGATCGTTGATCAACGTGCCGCCGACTAAGTTGCCGATAAACATCGGCTCCGTAGTCTCGGCGCTCATCAAGGTGCCGCGGTTGGTCACCGTGTTGTCTACGCCGGCGAGCAGGATGGCGCCTTGCACGGTGCCGTTGTTGATGATGACGTTGTTTGAATCGCCGAAGATCGCCGTGGTCTGGCCCGTGCCGAGAATGCTGCCGTTGTTGGTGACAGTGTTGGCCGTCGTGTCGCCAAAAGCGTTCAGCGATATGCCCATGCCCAGCGTGCCGCTGAAATTGATTGTGCCGTTATTGACGATCGTATTGCCGCCGTCGATCTGGATGCCGGTGCCGTCAACGCCGGCATTGATCGTGCCGGAATTGGTTATGGTGTAGTTCGTGAAGGCGCCGATACCGAAGCCGCCGACGGCGTTGATCGTGCCGGTGTTCAGAACGAAGCCGGACGGCGCGCCGTCGCCCAGGGCAAGGATGCCATAGCTGCCGGTCCCGACATAGATGGTGCCGCTGTTGGTGACACGGCTGTTATCGCTGACAGAGATACCCAGCGCGAAATCTCCGGCATTGATGATGCCGCCGTTGACGATGACGTTGTCGCAGCAGGCGTTGATGCCGGTGCCGCCGTCGCCGACCGTGACCGTGCCGTGGTTGTTGACGCTGTTGCCGTTGTTGCCGCTGATGCCCAGCGCGTTGTCGCTGGCGATCACCGTACCGGCATTGACCACCGTGTTGTTGTCGTTGAGGTCGATCGCTGTTGCACCGGCCGAGCCGGATACATCGACAATGGCGCCGGACTGAACGTTGACGGTCATGCCGTCTTCAGCGCCGGTGCCGACCGGTGTGGTCTGCGTGCCGCCGGTGTCGGAGCAGGTAATCGTCGAGCCGCTGATGGCGCAGTCGGCGCGGGCCGGCGACGGCGCCAGCAGCACCGCCGCAAGGGCGGTCAACCACGCGGCAGCCCACGCTGACACCGCGCTACCTCGAACGAGGATCGGCGCTCGACCCCACATATTACGACGCCCCCAGATACAACCAGCCGTTACGGTTGCCGCCGGGCACTCCCTAACACGAGGATGGGAGTACCGGTAGAACCCAGCCTGTGAATTTGGTTACCGACGAGGAGAAGCGCGCCCTGGGGGCGGTAAATCTGTGTATTATCTGCCCCACGGGGTGCGACGAATTGTGCCCGCCAGCCGGGTTTCGTATTCGCTTCCTGCCATGTCTTCTCTCCAGTCCACCCTCATCGGCTTTTCCGCCATCCTGATGTGGTCGCTGCTGGCGCTCCTTACGGTGGCGTCGGGCGAGGTGCCGCCGTTTCAACTCGCGGCTATGACCTTCGCCATCGGCGGTGCCATCGGCGCGGTGTGGGTCACCTGGAGCGGATCGTGGGGCGCGCTCAGGCAAAGCCCGGGCGCCTGGGCGCTCGGCGTCGGCGGCCTATTCGGCTATCACGCGCTTTATTTCATTTCGCTGCGGCTGGCGCCGCCGGCCGAAGCCGGGCTGGTCAACTATCTCTGGCCGCTGCTGATCGTGCTGTTCTCCGGCCTGCTGCCGGGCGAGAGGCTGCGTTGGTATTCGGTCGCGGGCGCGCTCATCGGCTTCGTCGGCACCGCGATCCTGTTTGTGGGCAAGGGACTGGCGCCGACGGCCGGTGCAAGTACAGGTTATCTGGCCGCGTTCATGGCGGCCTTTGTCTGGGCCGGTTACTCGGTGCTGTCGCGCCGTCTAGCGAGCGTTCCGACCGCGGCGGTCGCGGGCTTCTGCCTAGTGACGGCGGTGCTGGCCGCGTTGTGCCACCTCATGGTCGAGACCACGGTGTGGCCGCAGGACTTCGAGGAATGGGAGGCGGTGATCGCGCTCGGCGTCGGCCCGGTCGGCGCCGCGTTCTATGCCTGGGATATTGGCGTCAAGCGCGGCGACATCCGGCTGCTCGGCGTTGCCTCTTATGCCGCGCCAGTGTTGTCGACGTTGTTTCTTGTACTCGCCGGCTTCGCCGAGGCGCGCATCACCTTGCTGCTCTCGGCATTGCTGATCGCCGGTGGCGGCCTGCTCGCCGCGCAGGACATGCTGCGCCGGAAGTGAGCGCTACTCTTGGCGCATGATCTTAGCGCTACTCTTGGCGCATGATCTTATCCGCAAACCGGTTTCCGCTTTTCGGGATCATGCGCTACTTGCGCGGCGTGAAATCCACGGGCGCGAGTTCGAAGCCTTCGAACTGAAAACCGGGCGCCACGGTGCAGCCGACCAGGGTCCACGCGCCGAGCGATTGCGCGGCCTGCCAGGCGCGCGCCGGCACGGTGACCTGCGGCACTTCGTCATTATGGATATCGCTGCCGAGGCGAATGATTTCTTCCTTCGCGCCGTCGACAATCTCAAGCTTGAGCGGCGCGCCGGCGTGCCAGTGCCAGATCTCGACCGCATCGACACGATGCCAGTGCGAGCGTTCGCCTTCGGCTAGCAGAAACAGGATCGCGGTCGAAGCGGCGCGGCCGTCGATCAGTCGGCTGTCGCGGAAGGTCTCGCGATAATGCCCGCCTTCGGGATGCGGCTTGAGCGCGAGCTTCCGTATGATGTCGGCGGCGGTGGGCATTGGCTTCACCAAGCTGATTAGAACTTGTTCTTCCGCACCCTGATCTCCGCGAACACTTCGTTGGCCGGCTTGCCGGCCATGCCGATGCTGGCGGCGACTTCGGCAATGTCGGCGCGCAGGAACGGATTTTCCTTCTTCTCGGCGCCGATGGTTACCGGAATGGTGAAGTGCCCGCCGGCGATCTGCTTCTCGGCTTCCGCCGCGCGCGACTTCAGCGCCGCGTTGTTCGGCTCGATGGTCAGCGCGAACTTGATATTGGCCAATGTATATTCATGGCCGAGATAGACGCGGGTGTCGTCCGGCAGGTCGCGCAGCTTCTTCAGTGAATCCCACATCTGATCCATCGTGCCTTCGACGACGCGGCCGCAGCCGATCGAGAACAATGTGTCGCCGACGAAGGCGACCTTGTCGCCGTGGAACCAGTAGGCGATGTGGCCGAGCGTGTGCCCCGGCGTCTCGAGCACATTGCCGCTGAGATTGCCGACCTTGACGCGGTCGCCCTCCTTGACGGTCTCATCGACGCCCGGAATTTTTCCGGCTTCGGCGGCGGGCGCGACAACGCGGCACTTGTACTTGTCCTTCAGCGCCATGATGCCGTCGGTATGATCGGCGTGATGGTGCGTGACCAGAATGTCAGTCAGCTTCCAGCCGGTCTCCTTGAGCATGGCCTCGATGGGCGCCGCTTCCGGCGCGTCGATCGAGGCCGTGGCGCCGGTGTCGGGGTCGTGCATCAGCACGCCGTAATTGTCGGACAGGCAGCGAAACAGACGAATTTCTGCGGGCATGATGGTCTCCGGCAACTGGTCAGCGGTGTGAACGTTAACCCTGACACGGGACGAAAGGGTCCCGCGCGGTCAGCCGAGGTTTGGCATATTCACGCCGGGTCGTGAAAGACTGTAATTTGGACGGCGTCCCGCGCGGGCGGCATTCCATGGTAGCTTGAACTTATGTCCATCGACGTCGTCGATCTGCGCAATTTCTACGGCCAGCCGCTGGGCAAGGTCGCACGCCGCATTATCGGCCGCGGCGTGCGGGCGCAGTGGCGCGACACCACCGGCGAGCGCGTGCTCGGCATCGGCTATACGCCGCCTTATCTCGGCCTGTTCCGCGAGGAGGCCGAGCGCTGCCTCGCCTTCATGCCGGCGGCGCAGGGCGTGGTGAAATGGCCGACGGCACGGCCGTCGCTGGCGGCGCTGGTCGAGGAAAACGAACTGCCGCTGACCGATGGTGCGGTCGATCGCGTTCTGCTGGTTCATGCCATCGAGATGACACACGATCCGGCCGGGCTGCTCCGCGAAGTGTGGCGTGTGATGGCGAGCGGCGGGCGGTTGCTGGCGGTGGTGCCCAATAGGCGCGGCGTCTGGGCGCGCACCGATACCACGCCCTTCGGTCATGGCCGGCCGTTTTCGCGCAGCCAGATCAATCAATTGCTGCGCGAGACCTGGTTCTCGCCGACGGGCTGGAGCGAGGCGCTCTATGTGCCGCCGGTGCCGAGCGGCTGGTTCCTGCGCTCGGCGGTGGCGTGGGAGCGGACGGGCGCGACGTTGTCGGCGCCGTTCGCCGGCGTGCATATCGTGGAAGCGACCAAGCAGGTCTACCGCGCCATCCCGACGCGTCGCCGCGAGCGGCGCGTCCTCGTACCGGCCTTGAAGCCGGCGCTGTCGCCGACGCCGGGCGTGTAGCGCTCCAAATGCAAATGGCCGGGCAAAAGGGCCCGGCCATCGCGATCTCGCTAAAGCGGAAGACCTTACTCCGCGGGCGGCTCGTCACCGGCCGACTGCGGGGCCGGAGCGCCACCTTCGGCATTGCTCGCATTGTAGTCCGGGCGGTCGCCGCGGAAATTGCTGCGGTGGCGACGCCGGCGGCGGCCGAAGCGATCGGGACGTTCGCCCTGGTCGTGGCCATTGCCGTTCTGCGCGCCATGCTCGCCGCCGGTGGCGGGCTGGCCACCGGTGATGAAGGCAGGCAAGCCTCCCATGTTGCCGGGCACGTCCGGCTGCGGCTGCTGTTGTGGCTGCTGCTGCGCGCGCTGCGCAAACTGCGTATCCCGCGGCACATAGGGTTGGCCCTGCTGCGGCTGCGGCGCGAAGCCGGGGTCCTGCGCGGCAAAGGGCTGTCCTTCCTGTTCGTCGTCGTAGTTTTCGTCGGCGGCACCCTGCGGCACGCCCTGCTGAGGCGGCTGCTGATTATAGTAGGGGTTCTGCTGGCGGAGTTGTTCCTGCGCCGCGGCGATCAGGCGGAAGTAATGCTCGGCGTGCTGAAAATAATTCTCCGCCGCCACCGGGTCGCCTGAACCTTGCGCATCGCGCGCGAGCTGCATGTACTTCTCGGCGATGTGCGAGGCGGTGCCGCGAATCTTCACGTCGGGCCCGTTCGACTCGTAAACGCGGGTCAGCGGGTTCTGGCCCTTGCGATGATTGCCGCCGCCTCCGCCACCACCGCCGCCGCCGCCACCACCGCCGCGACCGCGCATACGCTTCTGACCGTTTCTCATGCTCATCCTATTCGCTAGTCAAAATTCTCTTTCGAGCCGCGGTACGTCCGCCAGCCCATTCACGTCGCCGCTCGGCGCTACCTCGCGCCTGAACGGTTCAACTCCCACTGCTGAATTCGCACGTCCCTTCGTGCGTAGCGGACCCGCCCCAAGAGGTCCGCGATCGTCTCACTTTCGTGTGCCCGCTTTCGCTATGGCTTCAGCAACCCCAGAAGCTTCACCATATCCGGCCGCGCGTTCCTGCCGCGGCGTCATCAACCTTCTGTCGCGCCCTTCGCCCATCGTTCAAACAGCGATGCGCTCAACTGGTGAAGTCGTGAGACCCGTCATCATCGGTTTCGATGTACTGTCGTCGAATTCGATCAACTGCCGATCCCGGTTACCGTCGACCACGATTTGTTCGGTTTGCCGAGTTCTTTAAACCGGCTCAATCGACTTCGATTTTTACGTCGGTTCCTTGCGCTGCCCGGCCGAGCCATTGGCCCAGGGTCTTCAAGAGCTGCGCGACCGTCGCGGGTCGATTCCGTAACCGGAAGCTAGTCGTTTCCGGCCCGCTTTCCAAGCAATTTTTTGCCGTTTCTCGCGCTCGGATTGCCGGTTTGCACCTCAGTCATGACGGCTTTTTTTCATTTCCGTGGCCCCCAAAGCCCGGGGAATACCGGCCAGATCGGGCCGGGCCGGTGAGACCGTTAACCCTGCTGTTTCAAACAGGGAAGAAACCGGCGCTTCCTGCCCGAGGCCCAGTTCCACAACCAGATGACCGCCCGGCGCCAGGAGGCGCGGTGCCTCGCGGGCAATGCCGCGGTAAAAATCGAGCCCGTCGGCGCCGCCATCGAGCGCCAGCAAGGGGTCGTACTCACGGACTTCGGCCTCGAGCGTCGCAATCTCCGCGCGGGGGATGTAAGGCGGGTTCGAGACGATGAGATCGAACCGGCCGCCGAGGCCATCGGCAAGATTGCAGCAAATAAACTGTGCGCGGGAATCCAGTTTGTTTCGCTCGGCATTGCTGCGCGCCACCTCGATCGCCGCCATGCTGATGTCCGTGCCGACACCCGTAGCGTTCTTTATTTCGCTGAGCAGAGCCAGCAGCAGCGCGCCGGAGCCGGTGCCGATGTCGAGAATGCGCAGCGGCTCGCGCTGGCGGCCGTCGCGCGCGATCCGATCGAGCGCCTCCTCGACGATGGTCTCGGTCTCGGGCCGCGGTATCAGCACCGCATCGCTGACATGAAGCATCAGGTCCCAGAATTCTTTGTGGCCGAGAATGCGCGCGACCGGTTCATGCCGGAGCCGGCGCGCCGAGAGCGCCTGAACGGCCTCGACCTCGCGCGCTTCGAGCAGACGATCGGAATGCGCCAGCAGTTGCGTGCGATCGAGCCGCAGCGCATGGCCGAGCAGGAGCCGGGCATCGGCGTCCGGCGAGTCGATGCCAGCCAGACGAAACGAGTTCGCCATCAGCCGCTGCGCCTCGGCGATCGAGGCGTCTGCTTTCAGTCCGGGTATCACGCGCATGCTCACCTCCCGGATCATGCCTCACATGATCGACCCTCCCCTTTCAGGGAGGGACAATAAACACGCTTATGCCGCGGCTTCGGCCGCCAGCATTTCCGCCTGGTGCTCGGTGATCAACGCATCGATCAGGTCGCCGATGTCGCCCTGCATCACTTCCGGCAATTTATAGAGTGTCAGGTTGATGCGGTGGTCGGTGACGCGGCCTTGCGGAAAATTGTAGGTGCGGATGCGCTCGGAGCGGTCGCCGGAGCCGACCTGGTTTTTGCGATCGGCGGAGCGCTCGCGGTCGAGCTTGGAGCGCTGCTCGTCATAAAGCTTGGCGCGCAGCATCTTCATCGCTTTGGCGCGGTTCTTGTGCTGCGAGCGCTCTTCCTGCACGGCAACGACGATGCCGGATGGCACATGTGTGATGCGGATCGCCGACTCGGTCTTGTTGACGTGCTGGCCGCCGGCGCCCTGCGCGCGCATGGTGTCGATCTTGAGATCCTCGTCGCGGATCTGGATATCGACGTCCTCGACTTCGGGCAGCACCGCGACGGTTGCGGCGGAGGTGTGGATGCGGCCCGAGGCTTCGGTATCCGGCACGCGCTGCACGCGGTGCACACCGGATTCGTATTTCATCTTGGCGAACACCCCTCGGCCATGCACCTCGGCGATGACTTCCTTGAAGCCGCCATGGGCGCCTTCGCTAAGCGACATGATCTCCACCGTCCAGCCCTGCCGCGCGGCATAGCGCTCGTACATGCGGAACAGATCGCCGGCGAACAAGGCCGCCTCGTCGCCGCCGGTGCCGGCGCGGATTTCGAGGATGGCGTCATGATCGTCCATCGCATCCTTGGGCAGGAGCGCGACGCGAATCTGCTTCTCCAGTGCCTCGCGCCTCTCCTGCAACGCCGGCTTCTCGGCTTCGGCCATGCGGCGCATTTCGGCATCGGTGCCGGCATCGGCGATCATGGCGTCGAGATCGGCGATTTCGCGGACGGTCGCGCGGTACTCCTTGATCGTGTCGATGACCGGCGTGAGGTCCGAGAATTCGCGCGACAGCTTGACGTAGTCGTCGGGCTTCAGGTCGGTCGCCAGTTCGCGCTCCACCAAAGCATGGCGGTGCAGCAGGGCATCGAGGCGGTGTTCGGGAATGGCGATCAAAGCGGCAGGCCTTCGGCTTGGGCGAATTCTTCGAGTCGGGCGCGGATCGGCTCGCTGCCGACCGGCTGCGCCAGTAATGGCAACAACACGTCGGCGCCCTTCCTGCAATCTAGGCCCAGCAGCAGCGCCTTGACCGGACCGACGGCGGACGGCGTCAGCGACATCGTCCGATAGCCCAGAATCGCCAGCGCCATCGCGCCCAAGGGCTGCGAGGCCATCTCGCCGCACAAGGCGACGGGCTTGCCGTGCTGGCTGGCCTTGTCGGCGATCTCCTTCAGGACGCGCAGCACCGGGGCCGACAGATAGTCGAAGCGCGAGGCGACGCGCATATTGCCGCGGTCCGCGGCATACAGGAACTGCATTAGGTCGTTGGAGCCGACCGAAAGAAAATCGACGCGCTCGAGGAGCTCATCGAGCTGGAACAGCAGCGACGGCACCTCCAGCATGGCGCCGATATGGACGCGCTCGGGCAAAGCGTGGCCGTGCCGGCGCAGATGCGTCAGCTCCATGTCGACGAGCTTCTTGGCCTGGTCGAACTCCTCGACCGTGGCGATCATCGGAAACATCACGCGCAATTCGCGGCCGCCGGCGGCGCGCAGCAGCGCGCGCACCTGGCTGCGCAGCAGGCCGGGGCGATCGAGGCCGAGACGGATTGCGCGCCAGCCGAGCGCCGGGTTCTCCTCCTCGACATTGCGCATGTAGGGCAACACCTTGTCGCCGCCGATATCGAGCGTGCGGAAGGTGACCGGGCGCTTGTCGGCGGCGGTGAGCACGGCGCGATAAAGCGCAAGCTGATCCGAGACGCGCGGCATGGTCGGCGCCACCATGAACTGCATCTCGGTGCGGAACAGACCGATGCCGGTCGCGCCGGTTTCGACCATATGCGGCAGGTCGATAGTGAGGCCGGCATTCATCATCAACTGGATCGGGCAGCCGTCCTTTGTGACGCAAGGCTTATCGCGCAGCGCGCGATACTGCGCCTGCCGCCGCGCCCGCAGCTTGACCCGTTCGCCATAGGCCGCCTGGATGTCCTGCGGCGGCCGCATATGCACATGGCCGGTGGCGCCATCGACGATGATGGCGTCGCCCTGTTCGACGAGGCCGGTGGCGTTGGCGATGTCGCCGACCGCCGGAATGCCGAGCGCGCGGGCGACGATCGACACGTGCGAGGTCGGGCCGCCTTCCTCGAGCACAAGGCCGCGGATCTTCTTGCGGTCATAGTCGAGCAACGCCGCCGGGCCCATCGAACGCGCGACGAGAATGGCGTTGTCGGGCAACTGGTCGCGCTGCGGCGCGTGATCCTGCCCCATCAACACGCGCATAAGCCGGTCGGCGAGATCGTCGAGATCATGAAGCCGGTCGCGCAAATAGGGATCGGACGCGCGCAACATGCGGGCGCGGGTGTCGGACTGCACGCGCTCGACCGCGGCTTCGGCGGTTAGGCCGGTCGACACCGCTTCGCGCAGTTTGTGCGCCCAGCCCTGGTCGTAGGAGAACATGCGATAGGCTTCGAGCACGTCGCGATGTTCGCCGCCGTCGACGACGTCGCGATGCTCGACCATGCGGTCGAGGTCGGCGCGCAAGGCGGCGAGCGCCGCGTCGAGGCGCTTCAACTCGCGCGGCACGTCGTCGGCGATCACATTGGTGATGACGACACGCGGTTCGTGCAGCACGACATGGCCGAGCGCGATGCCGTCGGACAGCGATGAACCTTCGATATGAATGGCGTGGCGCGCGACCGGTTCGGCGCCGGGGCGGGCGAGCGAGGACAGTTCGCCCGAGGCGATCATCTCGGCGAGCACCATCGCCGTGGTCTGCAGCGCTTCTTCTTCTTCCTCGGTATAGGTCCGCCGCGCGCGGTTCTGCACGACAAGCACGCCGAGCGTGTTGCCGGCGCGCAGGATCGGCACGCCGAGGAAGGAGTGGTAGATTTCTTCGCCGGTCTCCGGCCGGAATGAATAGGCCGGATGGTTCTGGGCGTCGGACAGGTTGATCTTGGTGGCCTCGCTGGCGACCAGACCGACCAGGCCTTCCTCGGCCTTCATGACGGTATTGTGGACGGCTTCGCGCTTGAGGCCTTCGGTGGCGTACAGCTCAAGGGTGCCGTCGACGCGCAACACGTAGACGGAGCACACCTCCGCCACCATGTTTGCGGCGATCAAAACGACCACTTTGTCGAGTCGGTCCTGCGCGCTGACCGGCTCCGCCATGACTTCGCGGAGACGTCGCAACAGCACGCGTGGACCGCCCAGCGCGCCACGCATCGAAGAAGCCCTTTTCAGCCCGGAAATCGAGGTCTGGACCCCGATTACGGCTCGATTATGCACGAATCGCGGCCTGACGGCCCCGGCATGCCCTCAGTCCACATATGGGGAGGGCTATAGCCGCTGGGGATAGAGGGGGGCAAGGAAAAGGGCTTAACAGGCGCAAATCACTCCCCTCATTCCGGGACGCCACCATAAGCGCGTTAACGCGCGTCTTCGACGCGCTATGGTGGCG
>JAEZEY010000383.1 GCA_023432845.1 Pseudomonadota bacterium | reverse complement strand
TCTCCAGGGACATCGCGAAGCCCAAGCCGGGCGAGCGCTGGCTGCTGGTCACGTCGGCACAGCATATGCCGCGCGCGGTCGGCTCCTTCCGTGCGGCGGGATTTGAGGTCGAAGCCTACCCGGTCGCATTCCAGGTCGAGCGGCATTTGCGGCTGCGGCCCGGCTTCACCGTCGGCAACAATCTCGCGCGCTTCGACCGCGCGGTGAACGAGTGGGTCGGCCTCATCGCCTATTGGGCAACCGGTCGCAGCTCGGCCCTGCTGCCGGCGCCGTAACGCGCGCGTCGCGTTTCGCGAACATTGTTATGACTGCAACCCGCCGGTAACATCGCCGTCACTGGGCGATTCGTGCGCCCGAGTGCGCGTTAGCGTTCTCGAGCACCATCCGCGTGTTTATTCCGCGTGATGCCTTCACACAAAGGGGAATCGCAATGGCAGCCAAAAGAGCGCCTGCCGTGAGCACGTCCGACAGTGACGCGGCGGATTTCTATGACGATTTCGGTCTCAGCGCCCACTGGGGCGAGAAGATCATCACCGCCGTGGCGGCGACACTGGGCATTACCATTGTCGCCGCGGTCGCGCTGCTGATGGGCATGGCTTGAAGCTGGTCGGCTAGACCGGTCCTGCGTCAAAGGCGCGCCGCGAGGCGGAGACGAATTGCCGCCGCCACATCACGATCACCACGCCGATGGTGGTGAGCGCCAGTTCGGCCGGCCCGAGAAACCAGCCGAGATAGCCGAGCGCGAAGAAGAAGGCGCGCTGGCCGCGGTTGAACTGCCGGCCGGCGTCCTCGCACAGCCGCGCGCCGCGATGTGCGAAGATGCGCGCCGCCTCAGTATCCTTCTCGGTATGCGGCGGCGCCGCGCCGATCATGATGGCGAGATAGTTGAACAGCCGATACGACCAGGCGAACTTGAAAAACGCGTAAACCAGGATCACGGACAGTCCAACGATCTTGACCTGCCACATCTCCGGCGTGTTCGGTGCGGCGAACGGCAGCATGCCCATCACTTGCATGATCTCGTCGGAGGCGCTCAGCAGTGTCAGCGCGCCGCCGACGGCGATGAGGCTGGTGGAGGCGAAAAACGCCGTGCCGTTCTGCAGCGCCGCCGTGACTTGCGAGTCGACGATGCGTACCTCGCGCGCCAGCAATTCCGTCATCCACTGGTCGCGATAAACATGCATCAGCGCGTTGAGGCTTTGTCCGCCGCGGGCGGTTTTCTCGACGACGATCGAATAGCCGATCCAAGCCGCGAGAAACAGGGCGAGCGCGAGCGCATCCGGCAGGCTCAGTGACAGCATGGGCTCCGACCCTTGGGGCGCTGGCGGCGCCTTGTCGCGGTGCCGCCGTTCCGTTACACCGCCATTGTAAGGGCCGGGCGTGGCGGCCGAACAGGGAAATCCGGGCGATGCCGCAGAATATCACCATCGGTTACAAGGAGCTGTGCGAGGCCGCCGAGCGCGAAATCGAAACACTCGACACCGCCGAGGCCATCAAACTTGCCGGCCGCGACGACGTGGTGTTTGTCGATATCCGCGACATCCGGGAACTGCAGCGCGATGGCAAGATGCCGGGCGCCTTCCACTGTCCGCGCGGCATGCTGGAGTTCTGGATCGATCCCAACGGCTCCTATTACAAACCGGTCTTCGGCCAGGACAAAAAATTCGTGTTCTTCTGCGCCGGCGGCATGCGCTCGGCGCTGGCTGCGCAGACCGCGCATCGCATGGGGTTGAAACCCGTTGCCCATATTCGCGGCGGTTTTGGCGCGTGGAAGAAGCAGGGCGGTCCGACCGAGGCGCCGGAAGCCAAAGGTTAACGGAACCGATCAACGCTGCTACTGGCGGTCATCGCCAAAATTCATTTGCCGCGATGCGGGTGCTTGCCCACCATGCCGCGAATCCGAGGGGCAAATGGCGCTGACGCTGATCATCGGCAACAAGAACTATTCGAGTTGGTCGCTGCGGCCTTGGATCGCCATGAAGGCGGCCGGCATTGCGTTCGACGAAGAACTCATTCCGTTCGAGACCGAGGATTTCCGAACCATTGTGCCCGCGGTGTCCGGCTCGGGACGGGTGCCGGTGCTGGTCGACGGCGATATCCAGATCTGGGAATCGCTGGCCATCCTCGAGTATCTCGCCGAGAAGTTTCCCGATGCCGGACTGTGGCCGAAGGATGCGGCGGCGCGCGCCCATGCCCGCGTCGTCGCCAATGAAATGCATGCCGGCTTCCAGGCCTTGCGCAATCATCTGCCGGTGAATTTTGCCCGCCGCGTAATCAAGCGTGAACTGCCACAGCCGGTCATCGACAATATCCGCCGCATCGAGGCGCTGTGGGCCGATTGCCGCGTGCGCTTCGGGCAGGGCGGCCCGTTTCTGTTCGGCGAACGTTTTACCAATGCTGACGCCATGTACGCGCCGGTGGTTTCGCGCTTTCATACTTACGCCGTCGATGTAGCGGCGCAGACCCGCGCCTACATGGACGCGGTGATGGCGCTGCCGGCCTTTTTGGAGTGGGCCGCTGCCGGCATTGCCGAGCCCTGGATCTTTGCCGAAGATGAAGTGGACTGGCCCAACGTTCATCGCGCCGACGCGCAGTGATTGGGCATGCAGGGAAGGGAGTGAAGCAATGGCCCTCAAGCTGGTGATCGGCAACAAGAACTACTCGTCCTGGTCGATGCGCCCGTGGATCGCGATGAAGGCCGCCGGCATCGCCTTCGAGGAGATCCTGATCCCGCTCTATGGGCCGGGCAGCGCGGAACAACTCCTGAAATATTCGCCGGCAGGCAAGGTGCCGATCCTGCATGACGGCGACTTTGCAATCTGGGACTCGCTCGCCATCCTCGAGTATCTCGCGGAGAAATTCCCCGACGCGCAGCTCTGGCCATCGGATGCGCAAGCGCGGGCCCGGGCGCGCTCGGTCTCGGCCGAAATGCATTCCGGCTTCCAGGCCCTTCGCCAGCACTGCACGATGAATCTCTGGCTGCCGCCGAAGTCGCGGCCGATGCCGGACGATGTCATCGACAACATGAAGCGTATCGAGGCGATCTGGGCCGACTGCCGCGCGCAATACGGCAAGGGCGGTCCGTTCCTGTTCGGTGCGCGGTTCGGCAATGCCGATGCGATGTATGCGCCGGTGGTCGCGCGCTTCCACAATTACGGCCTGCCGGTATCGGGTGCGACCAAGGCCTACATGGACGCGGTGAAGGCGACGCCGGCCTGGCGCGAATGGCATGACGCCGCCATGAAAGAAACATGGGTGCTCCAGCACAACGAGCCGGACTGGCCGCTGGTGCGTGGCGTGAAGGTCGCGTAACGCGGCGCGTTTTGCGGCGAACCAAAGTTCCATTCAGGCGTTGATCTGTCCGTAGAAGCTTGGAACCCGCCCCGCGCGGGTTCCATTGCTTCGGATGGACAATGTCATGCTGCTCAAACCCGATCACAATGTCTGGCGTATGGCGCGGGCAAACCGCGCATCGATACTGATCGACGCAGCGAATTATTTCGCCGCGGTGCGCAGCGCCATGATCAAGGCTGAGCGGTCGATCCTGATCGCCGGCTGGGACATCCACAGCCAGACCCGTCTGGTCGGGCCGGAGTGCCGCGCCGATGACGGATATCCGGAAGCTCTTGCTGAGTTTCTGGCTGCCCTGGTGGCCAAGAAGCCGAAACTCCAGATTCGGCTGCTGTTATGGGATTTCTCGGTGCTCTATGCCACCGAGCGCGATCCGTTTCCGACCGCGACGCTGCAATGGAGCACGCCGCGCAATATTCGCTTCTGTCTGGACGATTGCGTGCCGGTCGGCTCGTCCCAGCATCAGAAGCTGGTTACCGTCGATGACAAGGTCGCCTTTTCAGGCGGTCTCGATCTCACGGTGCGCCGCTGGGATACCTGCGCCCACAAGGCCGACGACGCCCACCGCGTCGACCCGGCTGGTAAACCCTACGGCCCTTTTCACGACGTGCAGATGGCCGTCGACGGCCCCGCCGCCGCCGCCCTGAGCGAACTGCTGCGGGAGCGCTGGGCTTGCGCGGCGCTGGAGGACGTCGCCGCGGTCAAGACTGACGGCGATCCGTGGCCGGACGGCTTGACGCCCGCCTTCACCGATACCGACATCGGCATTGCTCGCACCGAGCCGCGTTTCGACGGCCGGGATGAGGCGCGCGAGGTCGAGCGGCTTTATTTCGACATGATCGATAGCGCGGAACGTTCGATTTATATCGAGAACCAGTTCCTCACCGCACTGCCCATCGCTGACCGTCTGGCCGAACGCCTGCGCAAGCGGCCCGAGCTCGAGGCGCTGATCGTATCGCCGCAGACCCATGTGTCGTGGCTCGAGGCGCAAAGCATGCGCGCCGGCCGGGCGCGGTTTGCCGCGGTGCTGAGCGAATTCCCCGAGGACCGCGTCGCGCTGCTTTATCCGCATGTCGAGGCCAATGGAGCGACCGCCAACACCATGGTGCATTCCAAGGTGATGGTGGTCGATGACCGCATCATTCGCATCGGCTCCGCCAATCTCAACAACCGCTCGATGGGCACCGATACGGAATGCGATCTGGTTGTCGTGGCGGCGACGGACGAGCAGTGTGAGACCGTGGTGCATCTGCGCAACGCGCTGATCGGCGATCACTGCGGTGCCGCGGCCGACGAGGTGGCGCAGGCCATCGCGCAAAACGGCGGCTCGCTGGTCAAGACGGCGCGCACGCTGGCGCGCAACGGACACAGCCTTCAGCCCATCGTCGATGATCCCGCGGTCTCGCCGGAGACTTTTGCTCTCATCCAGGGCGTCGCTGACCCGGAGAAGCCGATCGGCGCCGAGGAATTCATCAGCAACATGTTCGGAGGATACGTGCCCGCTCGCAACTATTCGACGGTGCTCAAGGTAGTCGCCGCCGGCCTTGTCATCGTTGGGCTGGCCATGGCGTGGCAGTTCGTGCCGCTCGCCGATCCGAAATCAGTCAAGGAAGCCTTCAGCGACATCGCGGGCAGCCATTGGGCGCCTTTCGTGGTGATCGGCAGCTTCGTCATCGCCGGATCGCTGATGTTCCCGGTGACGGTGCTCATAGCGGCCACGGCAGCGGCCTTCGGTCCGTGGACCGGTTTCACCTATGCCTTTGTCGGCGCGTTGGCGAGCGCGCTGACGACCTATGCCATCGGCGCCGCAGTCGGCAAACGCACGGTGCAGGATCTGCTCGGGCCGCGGCTCAATCGCATCCGCCGGAAGATCGCCTCGCGCGGCGTGGTGTCCATCGCCGCCATCCGCCTGGTGCCAGTCGCGCCCTTCACCGTGGTCAATCTGGCGGCCGGCGCCAGCGCCATTCCGGTGTTCGACTACATGGCCGGCACCGTGATCGGGATGCTGCCCGGCATGATCATGATCTCGGCCGTCGGCAACCAGTTCGCCCGAATCCTGACGTCACCGACGCCGTTAGACATCGCGGCGCTCGTGGTGGCCGTGGGCGCCTGGGTGGCGCTGTCCATCGGGGTACAGGCCGTGGTGTCGCGGTACTGGAGCGCCAGCCGGTGAGGAGGGAGGCCGAGCGGGCGGATAGTGTCCGCGTCATGACCTGGAACATTCACGGCACTTTGGGGCGCAATCCGCGCTTCGATCTGGTGCGGGTTGCCGATCTCATTCGCCGCTGGGATCCGGATATCGTGGCGCTGCAGGAGGTCGATTCCCGTCGCGCGCTGGCCGATGCCGCCAATCCGTTCGAGTACCTTACCGGATCGGTCGGTCTTTACGGCATCGGCGCCAAGTCGCTCACCAGCACCGATGGCGACTACGGGCAGATGCTGATCTCGCGCTTTCCGCTGCGCGGCCACGATATCCGCGACATCTCGTTCGGCGAACGCGAACCGCGCCGCGCCATTCATGCCGTGGCGGACACGCCGCTGGGGCCGCTCACCGTGGTCGCGACCCATCTCGGCCTCAGCATCAATGAGCGTCGTAGGCAGGCGCGCATGCTGCTGGAACTGGCGGCAGGGGAGAACGCTGCCGTAGTGATCGGTGATTTCAATGACTGGTTCTGGCCGGGCTCGGTTCGCGGTATGCTGTCGCGTACGTTCGCGGGCCGCACGCGTTTCCGCACCTTCCCGGCCGCGTGTCCGCTGTTGCGGCTCGACCGCATCTACTGCCGGCCGCGGGCGGCGCTCGTTCGCAGCTTTGTCGATCGCAGCGCACGGGCGCTGTCGGATCATCTGCCGGTGATTGCCGATCTGCGTCCCAACGCGTGAGCGCAGGCAGTAAAGAAAAGCCCGGTGCAAATGCACCGGGCCTTCGCTTCAGAACGAAGCGCTCTTAATTGTCGAGCGCTTCCTTCATCTTGTCCTTCGCGCCGCCGACGGCGTTCTGGATCTTGCCCTTGACCTGGTCGGCCTTGCCTTCGGTTTCGAGCTTGGCGTCGCCGGTTACTTTGCCGGCGGTTTCCTTCACCTTGCCCTTGGCCTGGTCGAACGAGCCTTCGATACGATCCTTGTTCATGGATGCTCCTCGTTTCGTTGCGATGAAACTCTTTGCGTGATCTCGTCAAGACAACGCGCAAGCGTGGGGGCATGTTCCGCGCGTTATTGCTTCGGCCGCGCAACGGAACCCTCGCCTGGTGAGAAAAGGCCCGCGCCGCAAGTCG
>JAEZEY010000368.1 GCA_023432845.1 Pseudomonadota bacterium | reverse complement strand
ATTCTGGAAAAGCTGCGGGTCGGTCTGCCCGAGGAGACGACATCGCAGGCCAATTCTTCCGAAAAGCCGGCGGTGGCCAAGCCCGGCAACGGCGGGTGATGATTTTGACCCTCCTCTCGCGAAGCGGTGGGGAGGGTCGGTTCTTATCGCGTCAGCGATATGAACCGGGGTGGGGGGCTCTTCGCTTTTTCAACGATGTCTATTCCCCCCACCCCTGACCCCTCCCCACCACTCGCAAATGCTCGCGGGGGGAGGGGAGCAGAAGTGCCTACCGACACCGCCCGCGCCAAGATCAATCTGACGCTGCGCATTACCGGGCGGCGCGCCGACGGCTATCACGAGCTTGAAAGCCTCGTCGTCTTTGCCGACATCGCCGATACTCTGACGCTCGATCCGGCGGCGCATACCTCGCTCGACATCACAGGGCCGTTTGCCGACGCGATTGGGGCGGCGGCTGACAATCTGGTTCTCAAGGCCTTCAACGCACTAGCCGCGCTGGTGCCGGGCCTCAAGGGCGGGCGTTTCCGTCTCGACAAGCATATTCCGGTGGCCGGCGGCGTCGGCGGCGGTTCGGCCGATGCGGCAGCGGCCTTGCGCCTGCTGGCGCGGCACAACGGTCTATCCTTCGATGACGCGCGTTTGATGACGGCGGCTTTGCGCGTCGGCGCGGACGTGCCGGTGTGTTTCATGTCGCGCGCCTGCATCATGACCGGAGTGGGCGAGCGGCTGTCGCCGCCGCTTCGCCTGCCGGCATTGCCGGCGCTGCTGGTCAATCCGCGCGTCGGCGTTTCGACCCGCGACGTGTTTGCCGTGTTAGCAAAGTCCGGCCTGCCGAAGGATGGCCGTGCGCTCGGCGACGTGCCGCGCGATGCCGGCGCGCTTGTCGAATTCTTGCGCGGTCACGGCAACGATCTCACCGCGCCGGCGATTGCCTGCGCGCCGGTGATCGGTGACGTGATTGAAGCGCTCAAGGCGCTGCCGGGTGTCCGGCTCGCCCGCATGTCGGGCTCCGGCGCCACCTGCTTTGCTTTGTTTGCGACGGAAGCCGAGGCAAAGTCCGCCGAATCGCAGCTTGCCGCCCAGCGGCCGGAGTGGTGGGCGGCTGCGACGGTTCTGAACCGGACGCCTTGAATTTCCCGCACTTGGGAGGAACTGTTGCCGCCTGCACGATTTGCCGGTACAGCGGCGGCGTCCCGAACGGAGAATTCACATGAACTGGCGGTGGCTGGCGGTTGTTGCGACAGGTCTTGCCGTATTCGGCGCCTCGGTGACCGAACCGGCCTTCGCGGCCAAGGCCAAGAAGAAGATGAAGGTGGCCCGCTCCGTCTGTCAGGACAACTACGGCGGCCCGACCTTGCGCGGCATCTGGTTCAATGGCGAGCCGCGGCCCAATGGCTGCTCGCCGCCCGTTTACTACGGCAGCCGCTATATCGGTCAGGATCCCGATCCGTTCATCCGCTTGCAGCTGCTGCGCGAGCCCGAGACCGGCTACACAGTCACGAAGTAGCGGCCGGAGCGCTTCCAGGAAAAGTGGACACCGGTTTTCCGTCCGGAAGCGCGACCAACTAATAAGCCCGCGCGATACAGAACGCGACCGTCTCTTCCAGCGCCGTCTTGATCTCGCAGTCCGGTACCAGCGCCAGCGCCTCGGTGGCGATCGCGCCGTAGTGCCGGGCGCGGCCGAGCGTGTCCTCGATGGCGTGATGCTTGGCCATCAGGCCGATGGCGTGGTCGAGATCGCCGTCCTCGACCTTGCCTTCGCCGAGCGTGCGATTCCAGAAGGCGCGCTCGCTGTCGGAGCCACGCCGGAACGACAGCACCACCGGCAGCGTGATCTTGCCCTCGCGGAAATCGTCGCCGACATTCTTGCCGAGCTTGGCCGACTTGCCGCCGTAGTCGAGCGCGTCGTCGACGAGCTGGAAGGCGATGCCGAGATTCATGCCGTAGGAGCGGCAGGCCGCGATGGCCGCCTTGTCGCGGCCGGCCAGCACCGGGCCGACTTCGCAGGCCGCCGCGAACAGTTCGGCGGTCTTGCCGCGGATCACGGCCATGTATTCGTCTTCGTTGGTCGCGGTGTTCTTGGCGGCGCCGAGTTGCATCACCTCGCCCTCCGCAATCACCGCCGCGGCCGAGGAGAGAATGTCGAGCGCCGTGAGATTGCCGACCTCGACCATCATCTTGAAGGCCTGGCCGAGCAGGAAGTCGCCGACCAGCACGCTGGCCTCGTTGCCCCACAACATGCGCGCCGCCTGCTTGCCGCGGCGCATGTCGCTCTGGTCGACGACGTCGTCGTGCAGCAGCGTCGCGGTGTGCATGAATTCCACGGCGGCGGCGAGCTTGATATGGCCGTCGCCCGTGTAGCCGGTGAGCTGCGCCATCGCGAGCGTCAGCATCGGCCGCAGGCGCTTGCCGCCCGACGAGATCAGATGGTTGGCCACCTCCGGGATCATGGTGACGTCGGAGCCGGTGCGGTCGAGAATCGTCGCGTTGACGCGCTCCATCGCCGGCGCGAGCTGCTTGACCAGCCGCTCGATCGAGCCCTGCGGATTTTCAAAGGGGACGACGACGGCCAAGATGTATTCTCCTTGAGGCACTTAGGGCGGAATTTCCGGCCCTCGACGGCGGGCTGGGGCGAGCATAGAAACGCTGTGCTAAAGCAGCAAGACCTCGCTGAGTCACGAGGCCGGGAACAGGGGCGGCAATGGACGAACGCACGAGCGGCACCGTGACGGGCGCAGAGGATACCGCGGCGCGGCAGGCCCTTCGGGTCGCCGTGCTTGTGCCCTGTTACAACGAAGCGGCGGCGGTCGCCAAGGTGGTCGCCGATTTCAGGGCGGCGCTGCCCGATGCCGTGATCTATGTCTTCGACAACAACTCGACCGACGACACTGCGACGATTGCGCGCGCCGCCGGAGCCGTGGTGCGCAAGGAGATGCACCAGGGCAAAGGCTTCGTGGTGCGCCGCATGTTCAGCGACATCGAGGCCGACATCTACGTGCTGGTCGATGGCGATGCGACCTATGACGCGCCGAGCGCGCCGAAGATGATCGATCTTTTGCTGCGCGACCATCTCGACATGGTGGTCGGCCAGCGGGTCGATCAGGAGGTGGCCGCCTATCGCGCGGGCCACCGCACCGGCAACTGGCTGCTGACCACCTTCGTCGCCACCGTGTTCGGTCCGACCTTCAACGACATGCTGTCGGGCTACCGTGTGTTCTCGCGCCGTTTCGTCAAGTCGTTCCCGATGCTGTCGGGTGGCTTCGAGATCGAGACCGAGTTGACGGTGCATGCGCTCGAACTCGGCCTCGCTGCAGCCGAAGTCAAAACGCCTTATTACGCCCGGCCGGAAGGCTCGGCATCGAAGCTCAATACCTGGCGCGATGGTTTCCGTATCCTCTGGACCATCGTGCAGCTCTATCGCAGCGAGCGGCCGTTTGCGTTCTTTGGCGCCGCCGGTGCCGTGCTGGCGTTGATTTCGATTGTGCTGGCCGTTCCTGTGATCGTTACATATTTCGAGACGCATCTGGTCCCTCGGCTGCCG
>JAEZEY010000359.1 GCA_023432845.1 Pseudomonadota bacterium | reverse complement strand
GCTCACGCGTCAACGCCATCGTGCCACCGCTGGCCATCGATGGCCCTGCCCTGACCATTCGTAAGTTCAAGAAAGACAAGCTGACGCTCGATCAGCTGACCCGCTTCGGCACCATCACGCCGGAAGGCGCCGAGATCCTGAAGATCATCGGCCGCTGCCGCGTCAACAGCATCATTTCCGGCGGAACCGGCTCCGGCAAGACCACGCTGCTCAACTGTCTGACCCAGTTCATCGACGCCGACGAGCGCATCATCACCTGCGAAGACGCCGCCGAACTTCAGTTGCAGCAGCCGCATGTGGTGCGCCTTGAAACCCGCCCGCCGAATCTCGAAGGCGAAGGCCAGGTGACGATGCGCGATCTGGTGCGGAACTGTCTGCGTATGCGCCCTGAACGCATCATCGTCGGCGAAGTCCGCGGCTCGGAGGCTTTCGACCTGCTGCAGGCCATGAACACCGGCCACGACGGCTCGATGGGCACGCTGCACGCCAACAACCCGCGCGAGGCCTTGTCGCGTCTTGAATCGATGATCACCATGGGCGGCTTCTCACTGCCGTCGAGGACCATCCGCGAGATGATCGTCGCCTCGGTCGATGTCGTGGTCCAGGCCGCGCGCTTGCGCGACGGTTCACGCCGCATCACTCACATCACCGAAGTGATGGGGCTGGAAGGCGACGTCATCATCACGCAGGACCTGTTCGTCTACGACATGATCGGCGAGGACGCCGACGGCAATATCATGGGCCGTCACCGATCCACCGGCATCGGCCGCCCGCGCTTTTGGGATCGCGCGCGTTACTACGGCGAGGAGAAGCGGCTGGCCCATGCGCTCGATGCCGCCGAGGAAGTCACCCAGGCGATGCGAGGCTAGCCGTGCTGGAGAACAACTCGCTGGCTATTTTCTTTCTCGTCGCCGTCGCCATCGGCGGCGTCGCCTACGTTTTCCTCTATCCGATCCTGTCGGGCGAGAAGAAGGCCGAGCAGCGCGTCGCCAGCGTGGCGCGCGCCGAGCCGATGGCGCGCAAGACGCGCGGGCCACAGAAGAGCCGGCGCGACTCCATCGAGAATAGTCTCAAGGAATTCGAAGAGCGTAACCGCAAGCACAAATCGCCGCCGCTGGCGGCCCGCATCACCCAAGCGGGCCTGAGCTGGTCCAAGCAGACCTTCTTCATCATCTCGGGCGCGATCGGCGTCGGCATGTTCTTTCTCGGTATGCTCGCGAATGCCGGGCTCCTGCCGGCGATCGGGCTGGGCTTCGCCGGCGCCTTCGGCATTCCGCGGTGGCTTCTCGGCTATCTGAAGAAGCGCCGCGAGCAGAAGTTTCTCAATGGCTTCCCGGACGCGGTGGATGTGATCGTGCGCGGCATCAAGGCCGGTCTGCCGCTGCTCGACTGCATCAAGATGATCACCATCGACGCGCCGGAGCCGGTGCGCTCGGAGTTCCGCGCCATTCTCGAGACCCAGGCGGTCGGCATGCCGCTCGGCGACGCCTGCGGCAAGCTCTACGAGCGCATGCCGGTGCCGGAAGCCAATTTTTTCGGCATTGTCATTGCCATCCAGCAGAAAGCCGGCGGCAACCTGTCGGAGACGCTTGGCAACCTGTCCCGCGTGCTGCGTGACCGCAAAAAAATGAAGGCCAAGATTCAGGCCATGTCGCAGGAAGCCAAGGCCTCCGCCGGCATTATCGGCGCGTTGCCCATCGCGGTGATGGTACTCGTCTGGATCACCAGCCCGTCCTACATCAATCTGCTCTTCACCGAGCAGCTCGGCCACATCATGCTCGCCGGTTCGGCGATCTGGATGGCAATGGGCGTGCTGGTGATGAAGAAGATGATCAACTTCGATTTCTGATGGCAGGACGATGATCGACCTGATCGCCAGCGCGCTGAACGCTCAGTCCCTGACGGTGATCTTCGCCGCCATCGCCGCGATGGCGACCGTGCTGACTATCGCCATGCCGCTGGTGTTCGCCAATCCGCTCGACAAGCGCATGAAGGCGGTGGCGATCGAGCGCGAGAAGATCCGCGCCCGTGAACGCGAGCGTCTGGCGAAGGAGAATGAGAGGGTGTCGCTGCGGCAGTCGCCGAAGCAGTACATCCAGAAGATCGTCGACAGCTTCAACCTCAACAAGTGGTTCGGCCAGGAAGAAGCCCGGCTGAAGCTGGTGCAGGCCGGCTATCGCGGCCAGGCACCTTATGTCACCTTCCTGTTCTTCCGCATGGTGACGCCGATCGCGGCCGCTATATTCGCCGCATTCTATCTGTTCGTCGTCACCGACTTCGATCAGCCGGCGACCGTCAAGCTCGGCCTGTGCATCGGCGCGGCCTATCTTGGCACGCATTTGCCGCTAATGCTGCTCAAGAACAAGATTCAGAAACGCCAGATCTCGATCAAACGCGCTTTTCCCGACACGCTCGATCTGCTCTTGATCTGCGTTGAGTCCGGCATGTCGATCGAAGCTGCGCTCAAGAAGGTCAGCGAGGAAATCGGCAGCCAGTCCGTGCCGCTGGCCGAGGAACTGACGCTGACGACGGCGGAGCTCTCCTACCTGCCGGATCGCCGCCAGGCCTACGACAACCTGGCCAAGCGCACCGATCTCGAGGGCGTCAAGTCGGTCTGCATGGCGCTGACGCAAGCCGAGAAATACGGCACGCCGCTCGCCAATATGCTGCGCGTGATGGCGCAGGAGAACCGCGACATGCGGATGTCGGAAGCCGAGAAGAAGGCCGCCGGCCTGCCGCCCAAGCTCACCGTGCCGATGATCCTGTTCTTCCTGCCGGTGCTGTTCGTGGTGATCCTGGGCCCGGCCGTCATCAAGGTTATGGCGATCAATTAGCTCGCCGGGTCATTCCAGGACGCGCGTGCCAACGCGCGTCCCGGAATCCAGCCAGAATGTTCAGCGATTGCTTCTGGATTCCGGGTTCGGCCTTCGGCCGCCCCGGAATGACGGTTTAGCCGCCCGCGTTCGGCGACGGCACGTAAGGCCGCCCGCCCCGCTGCTTCTGCGACAGCACCTGGCGCAGATTGGCGACATTGGC
>JAEZEY010000353.1 GCA_023432845.1 Pseudomonadota bacterium | reverse complement strand
GAGGATGACGATGCATCCGGCGGTGATCAACGGCGCCTACGACGTCGACAAGCTCCGCGCTGATTTTCCGGCGCTGGCGATGCAGGTCTATGGCAAGCCGCTGGTCTATCTCGACAACGCCGCCTCGACACAGAAGCCGCAGGCCGTGCTCGACCGCCTGATGAGAGCCTATACCCGCGAATACGCCAATGTGCATCGCGGCCTGCATTATCTCGCCAATGAGGCGACCGAAGCCTATGAAGGCGCACGCGAGAAGGTGCAGCAATTCATCAACGCGCCGCGCAAGGAAGAGATCATCTTCACGCGCAACGCTACCGAGGCCCTCAATCTGGTGGCCTCGAGCTTCGGCGACGGTCTCCTCAACGAAGGCGATGAGATCGTGCTCTCCATCATGGAGCACCACTCCAACATCGTGCCGTGGCATTTCCACCGCGAGCGCAGCGGCGCCGTGGTCAAGTGGGCGCCGGTGGATGGTGAGGGCAATTTTCTCCTCGACGAGTTCGAGAAGCTGCTCACGCCGCGTACCAAAATCGTGGCGATCACGCAGATGTCGAACGCCCTCGGCACGGTGGTGCCGGTGAAGGAGGTCGTGCGCATCGCCCATGCCCGTGGCATTCCTGTGCTCGTGGACGGCTCGCAAAGTGCCGTGCACATGGACATCGACGTTCAGGACATCGGCTGCGACTTTTTTATCATGACCGGCCACAAGCTCTATGGCCCGACCGGCAGCGGCGTGCTTTGGGGCAAGATGGTGCACCTCGAGGCGATGCGGCCGTTCAACGGCGGCGGCGAGATGATCCGCGAGGTGTTCGAGGACCGCATCACCTACGGCGATCCTCCGCATAAATTCGAGGCCGGCACGCCGCCGATCGTGCAGGCAATCGGACTCGGGGCCGCGCTCGATTATATCCAGTCGGTCGGAAAGGCGCGGATCCGTGCTCACGAACTGGAATTGGTCAAATATGCCCATGAAAAACTGGGCCAGATCAATTCGCTGCGCATCATCGGCACGGCGCGCGACAAAGGCCCGATCGTCTCGTTCGAGATGAAGGGCGCCCACGCCCACGACATCGCCACCGTGATCGACCGGTCCGGCGTCGCCGTTCGCGCCGGCACCCATTGCACCATGCCGCTGCTCGCGCGTTTCGGCGTCACGGCGACGTGCCGTGCCTCGTTCGGCATGTACAACACCAAGGCCGAGGTGGACACTCTCGCCAGCGCGCTGATCAAGGCGCAGGAGTTCTTCGCGTGACTGAAAATACCAGCGACGACACCGTGAAGCAGGAAACGCCGGTCGCAACGCCAGCGCCGGAGATCAGCGATCCGAACGCGGCCGTGACCGGATCCTCGGCTTTGCCGCAGGAGGAACTCAATCGGCTGACGGACGAGATCATCGCGGGCATCAAGACCGTCTACGACCCGGAAATCCCAGCCGACGTCTACGAACTCGGCCTGATCTACCGGATCGATATCGGCGACGACCGCACGGTCAAGGTCGACATGTCGCTGACTTCGCCGAATTGCCCGTCGGCGCAGGAACTGCCGATCATGGTGGAGAATGCCGTGTCGGCGGTGCCGGGGGTCAAGGAGACCAAGGTCGCGGTGGTCTGGGACCCGCCATGGGACCCGAGCCGCATGTCGGACGAGGCGCGTCTCGTTCTCAACATGTGGTGAGTTTAATTTTCAGAAATCGGTGCTTAGATAAGGGTCAACTGACGAGGACGATCATGGCGACTGCCAATCCGAGACCGAGACCCCAGGTGATGCGGCTCACCGACGCCGCTGCGGAGCGCATCAAGGCGGTGATGGCGAATGCCGACAAGCCGGTCGCCGGCCTGCGCGTAGGCGTCAAGAACGGCGGCTGCGCCGGCATGGAATACACCATGGAATACGCCGACGCCGTGAAGCCGACCGACGAGGTGATCGAGGACAAGGGCGTCAAGATCCTCATCGACCCCAAGGCGGTGCTGTTCCTGCTCGGCACCGAGATGGATTTCAAGACCGAGAAGCTATCGTCGCAGTTCGTCTTCAATAACCCGAACCAGACCTCGGCCTGCGGCTGCGGCGAGAGCGTGCAGCTCAGCCCGGCGAAGCCGGCGGCCGACGGAGCCGCCACGCACTAGGCGCAAGGGTGGAGTTCGGTCATGGACTCGGATTTCCTCCATGACTTGTTTTCCGAATTCGGTGCGATCGAGATCAAGCGCATGTTCAGCGGGCGGGGGATTTACGCCCGCGGCGTGATCTTCGGCATCATCTCACGCGACGGCGCCATCCACTTCAAGACCGACGAGACGACGCGCGCGGCCTACGAGCGCGAGGGCGTAAAGCCGCTGTCGTTCACCAGGAGGAGTGGCCAGCGCATGGTGACGTCGTATTGGCGGCTGCCGGAGCGGCTCTACGACGATCCGGATGAGCTGGCCGAATGGGCGCGTGATGCGCTGAGGGCGGCGCAGGCGTTCACCGCCGCGAAGTCCACGACAAGGCAAAAGCCGGCGCGAACCAGGGCGGTGACCGCCGCCAAAAAGTCGGCGCGAAAGTTGAAGAAGAAAAGTGTGGCCAAGCCAACGCGCCGCAAGGCAAGGCGCGCCTAGGTCGGTCTGTGCTTCTTGACTCGCTCCCGACTTTGTCCGCGAATGGCAAGGGTTTCGGGGGTTGGAAGCGGTCATGGCGTTGCGTGGGGCTATCGGTGCCGTCATTCGGACGGCGGGTGTGCTGTCGTCTTTGGTGTTGAACGCCGCTGGGCTTGCCCGGGCAGAGCCGATAGTCGCAGCGGGTGTCCCGGACTTCTGTCAGGACGCGGCCGACAACGCCGACAGCGGCGTCTATTTCGGTGTCGGCGAGGTCTGCGCCAAGGTCACCGCCGGCGTCTCCTACAGTTATCAGCACACCCGCCAGAGGGCCGGCGTGCCCCGCATCGTCAACCGCAACGGCACCGTCTCGCAGAACTCGGATTCGCAAACCGCCACGGTGTATTCGGGGCTTGAGCTGACGCGCGAGACCTCGCTCGGACTGTTTCGCGTAACGACCGGCGCCGAGTGGTCGAAATCGACCGGCGACGGCACTGCCAGTGGCAGCGCCTATTTCACCGGCTGGAGCGTCGGGCTCGATGGTCTCACGGTCGGCTTTGTCGGGACGCTGATGAGCTTCTGGGAAGGCAGCTTCCTCACCAGCGCCAGCTCGCCGGGACGTTCCGCGACTTCGATCGTCTACGAGCACTGGCTCGACGATCAGAACATCGTGGCGGCCGGCGTCGAGTCGAGCCTGCCGACCTCGCCGAACGCCGACACCGACATCTGGAGCTTCGACTTCTCGAGTCCGGTCTACGCGCTGCGCTGGCAGCGCCAGAGCGATGCATTGACTACGCACCTGTCAGGCGTCATGCGCCGCGCCGACTTCTCGCGGTCGCCCCTGCTGCCGTTCCTGCCGAGCACGGCAACGACCCGCACCGGTTGGGCCGCGAGCGCCGGCATGAATATCCCGACGCCGTTCATCGCCGACGGCGATGCAGTGAGCTTCCAGGCCACTTATGCGGTCGATGCCTCGTCCTATCTGGGCACGACCAACGATCTCGTCGTCTATCAGAGCATCGTTCGTTCGACCGGCCCAACCAAAGGCTGGAGCGCGGTGGCGTCCTATCACCACGAATGGTCGGAACAGTTCGAATCGAACGTGTTTGCGAGCTTCGTCTCGGTCCAGGCGGAGCTGCTCGCCGCAAAGCCGCAGAGCCAGACATTCCGCACGGCCGTCAATTTGTTCTGGAAGCCCGTTGAGCGCCTCAAGTTCGGCGTGGAATTAGGCTATGTCGATATCGCGGTCGAACCGAACGGCTTTGCCGGCTATTTCAGCGGCAATAGCGGCCGGTCCTATATCGGCGCGCTGTCGGTGTCGGCTGAGCTTTAGGAGGGCAGGGCGGCAGGCGAGCCTTCAGGCCACCTGCTCGGCCTTGTCCGGGGAGACTTCCGGATCGGCCTCGCACAGCACGCAGTTGCGGCCGTTGCGCTTGGCGGCATAAAGGCAGGCGTCGGCGCGTTCGATAAGGGTTGCGGCCGTGTCGTCGGCCTGCAGGGTTGCGACGCCGATGGAGATGGTGACGCGGCCGAGGTGCTCGCCGGTGGATCGCTTCATCAGTTCCTTGGTCATTACGGCACGGCGGATGTGATCCGCGACGGTGAGTGCGGACCGCAGTACCGTATTGGGTAAGATCACGGCGAATTCCTCACCGCCGTATCGCGCGGCCGTGTCCTGGCCCTTGACATTCTGCTTCACCGACATGGCGACGAGCCGCAACACTTGGTCGCCGGTGAGATGCCCGAATGTATCGTTGAACTTCTTGAAGTGGTCGATGTCGGTGAGCATCAGCGACAGCGGCTCGTCGCTGTCGCGCGCCAAGGCAATCGCATCCTGCAGCGTTATGTCGAAGAATTTGCGGTTGGCCAGCTGCGTCAGCGGATCGGTGAGGCTCTCGGTGCGCACCGCTTCCAGGTTGACCTGAAGCTCGTTGATTTCTTTTTTGGAAGCGGAGAGCCGTTCTTCGAGTTTCTGGTTCGACTCTTCCATTTCCTTGGCGGTCGCCACCAGGCCTTCGACGATGGCGCGCAGACCTTCGCGATCCGAAGCGCCGATTTTCTCGCTCATGCCGGCGAGGCTTTCGGTATAGGTCGAGGCGCTGCCAGCCGCGGCGTCGATCATCGCCATGACCTGCTCGATCTCGCCCATCACCTTGGAGCCTACGGTGTCGATGCGGTCGGACAGTCGGGATGGCGCCAGATAGGTTTCGTAGACGCTGTCGAGATCGGCTTCCGACAGGCTGCCGTTCTGGCTCAGCGTCTCGTTGATTTTCTGATTGAGCGACGGCTGATAGCCGGTCGCATATGAGTACCAGATCTCGTAATTCCGGGGGGTCGCAGGCTGACGCAGCGCCTTGATCTGGCTCAGCGCGATCTCGCAGAACGCCATCGTGCGTTCATGTTCGTCGCTTTGCCCGCTCATGCTCAAAAAACCCCCTGGAGGCGTCTCGCCCGTGGGCCTTATGGCGCGCCAATTCGCGGCCGCGTCGCGTCCCAGTACAGAGACGGTATGCGAGGGATATGAACGGGGAGTAAATGTGGAACTGGTTGTGGTGACTGTGCCCGCGACTCCCGCGCGTGGCTATCCGCCGGCCGGCTAAGCCTTGATGTTGACGGGCCTGAGCAGGAAAGCCGGCAAATGGCTACCATCGGTATCAGCAGGCTCGTGGTTGACGCGCCCACGATAAGGTTGTGGCTTGGCGGTAGCCTTCGGCTCGCTCTCGGCGCGCTGCGGTGCACTGTCGGCACGCGGCTGCTCCTGTCGTTCGCCACGGCCCTCCTGACGCCCACCCTCGCGGCCACGGCCACCGCGACCGCGGCCACGGCCGGCGCCGCGATCCTGACCGCCACGGCGGGGACGGCCCTTGGCATCCTCGTCGCTGACGACAACCGGTTCGCCCATCCACGGGATGGTCATGCCCATCAGTTTCTCGATCGCGGCCACCGACTTGGCGTCGAACGGCGCCACCAATGAAATCGCGGTGCCGGTCAGGCCGGCACGGCCCGTCCGGCCAATGCGGTGGACATAGTCGTCCGGGTGGTGGGGGACGTCGAAGTTGAAGACGTGGCTCACCGCCGGAATGTCGAGACCGCGGGCGGCGACGTCGGAGGCGATCAGCAGCTTGGCATCACCCTTGCGGAACGCATCAAGCGCAGCCGTACGCGTCGACTGATCGAGATCGCCGTGCAGCGCCACCGCATTGAAGCCGTGCTTGACCAGCGACTTGTGCAGCGCCGCGACTTCGAGCTTGCGGTTGCAGAAGATGATGGCGTTCTTGAAGTTCTCGGCGTTGCTGATGAGATGGCGCAAGGTCGCGCGCTTCTCGTAATCCTCGCGGCCGACGGCCACCTGCAATTGCGTAATAGTGGCGGCGGCGGTGGCGGGCTTGGACACCTCGACGCGCACTGGATTGTGCAGGAAAGTGTCGGCGATACGCTGGATTTCCGGCGGCATGGTCGCTGTGAAGAACAGCGTCTGGCGCGTGAACGGCACCAGTTTGCCGATGCGCTCGATGTCCGGAATGAAGCCCATATCAAGCATGCGGTCGGCTTCGTCGATGATCAGCAACTCGCATCCCGACAAAAGCAGGCGGCCGCGCTCCGAATGATCGAGCAGGCGGCCCGGCGTCGCGATCAGCACATCGACGCCGCGAACGAGCTTGGTGTCCTGGTCGCCGAAAGA
>JAEZEY010000026.1 GCA_023432845.1 Pseudomonadota bacterium | reverse complement strand
AGGTACATGCCCATCGCGTAGCCGCCGAGCGCGAAGAATGCGCCATGCCCGAGTGAAAGGATGCCGCAATAGCCCCACACGAGATCTAGAGACAGGGCGAGCAGCGCGAAGCAGAGATACTTGCCCCACACCGCCATCGTGGCGCTCGACACGTGGAACGGCGAGGTTTCCGGCATCGCCAGATGCAGGAAGGGCACGAGGATGGCCGCGCCCAGCACGATGGCCAGAAACCATTTCGCCCAGAGGTCGCCGGCGATGATTGCGCGCGAGATCATGCTTCGACCGCCCTTCCCTTCAGCGCGAACAGTCCGCGCGGCCGTTTCTGCGTGAACAGGATGATCGCGACGAGCAGCAGGATCTTGCCGAGCACGGCGCCGGCATAAGGCTCGAGCAGCTTGTTGGCGATGCCGAGAGATAGCGCGCCGACCAGCGTGCCCCACAGATTGCCGACGCCGCCGAACACGACCACCAGGAAGCTGTCGATGATGTAGCTCTGGCCGAGGTTAGGGCTGACGTTGTCGATCTGCGACAGTGCAACGCCGGCGAGACCGGCAACGCCTGAGCCGAGGCCAAAGGTCAGCGCATCGACGCGTCCTGTCGGAATGCCCATGGATGCTGCCATGCGCCGGTTCTGCGTTACCGCGCGCATTTGCAGTCCGAGCGGCGTGAAGCGCAATGTCAGCAGCAGGCCGGCGAAGATGATGCCGGCGAAAATCACGATGTAGAGCCGGTTCCAGGTGATCGCCATTTCGCCGATCTGGAATGCGCCGGACATGAATTGTGGTGTGCCGACCTCACGATTGGTGGGGCCGAAGATCGTCCGCACCGTCTGCTGCAGGATCAGGCTGATGCCCCAGGTGGCGAGCAGAGTCTCCAGCGGACGGCCATAGAGAAAGCGGATGACGCCGCGCTCCATGGCGACACCGACCGAGCCGGCGACCAGAAACGCCAGGGGAACTGCGATGACGAGTGAGTAGTCGAACAGCCCCGGCGCGCTGGTGCGGATGAGCTCCTGCACGACAAATGTCGTGTAGGCGCCAAGCATCACCATCTCGCCGTGCGCCATGTTGATGACGCCCATGACGCCGAACGTGATGGCGAGGCCGATGGCGGCCAGCAGCAGCACGGAGCCGAGAGACAGGCCGTACCATAGGTTCTGCGCCATGCCCCACATGGCGAGGCGCTGCTCGATGTCGGCGATTGCCGCGTCTGCGGACTTGCGGACCGGCTCGGCTGTGTTGGCGGGCAGGTTTTTCAAAATGGCCAGCGCGTCGCGATTGCCGCGATCGGCCAGCGTTTGCACCGCGACGATACGTGCTTCCGGGCTGGCATCGGTTTGTGTCACCACGATGCCGGCGCGCGCCAGTTCCATGGTCGATTTGATGTTCGGATCGGTCTCGCGGGCAATCGCGGCTTCGATGGCGGGCAGCGAACCCGGATCGCGTGCGCGCAATACGGCGGCCGCGGCTTCGGCGCGACGGGCCGGATCGGGGCTCATGATGCTCAGCGAGCCGGCAGCAGCCTGAATGGCTGAACGGACCCGATTGTTGACCCGTGCGGCGGACAGGCCCGCAGGGGGATGGGCGACGACCTCGTCCGTGCGGGCGTCGTGCGTGGCACCACTAAGGGTGCGATAGAAGACGGTCTTGTTGGCGCTGTCGATCAATAGGCGCCGGTCGGCCAACGCATCGATCAATGCGGAAGCGTGCGGCGCACCGGAGCGCACGACGTGATCGATCGCCGTAATCGTGTCGCCGAAGCTGTCGGCGGCGAACAGCTCAGCGGCTTTGTCGAGATCGGCATTCTGGGCACGTGCGTTTTCTGATGCGAACACGGTCGCCAGAACCACCAGAAGGGCCAACGGCCAAGCCAGCCAGCCGGTGCGCGATGCGCTCATGCGTGTCCTCGGGTCGGAGCCTGGATGGTGTGGTCGGAGGGTGCGGCAACACCTGATCGTCGCCGCACCGGATTGCCTAGACGGACAGCCGGCCGCTCAAGCGCCGCACTTGCCGGTCTTGGCGTTGAAGTTTCCGCACTTCTTGTCGACCCAGTCGGCCTCGAGGTCCTTCGAGCCTTCGAGGTGATCGGTCCAGGCGTCGCCGGGCACCAGGCCTTGGGTTTGCCACACCACATCGAACTGGCCGTCAGCCATGATCTCGCCGATCAACACCGGCTTGGTGATGTGATGGTTGGGCAGCATCTTCGACATGCCGCCGGTCAGGTTGGGCGCCTCGATCCCAGGCAGAGCGTCGATCACCTTGTCCGGATCTACGGAGCCGACCTTCTCCACCGCCTTCACCCACATGTTGAAGCCGATGACGTGTGCTTCCATCGGATCGTTGGTCACGCGCTTCGGGTTCTTGGTGAAGGCCTGCCACTTCTTGATGAACTCGGCGTTGTCCTTGTTCTCGACCGACTGGAAGTAGTTCCAGGCGGCGAGGTGGCCAACGAGGTCCTTGGTGTCGATGCCGGCCAGCTCTTCCTCACCGACCGAGAAGGCGACGA
>JAEZEY010000329.1 GCA_023432845.1 Pseudomonadota bacterium | reverse complement strand
TCACCGGGCTTGTCCCGGTGATCCCGTTCAGGGACGCACTGTGCCCGCCTAATCGAGATGGCCGGGTCAAGCCCGGCCATGACAATCTCCTAGACCTTGGCCATCGTCACATCGACCTGCGGACCGCTCTTGATGGTCTGGTAGACCACGCAATAGCGCTCGGTGAACTTAAGAAGCTGATCGAGCTTTTCCTGCGGCGCGTCGGTGTCGAGATCGAAGCGCAGGCGGATCTGGGCGAAGCCGACCGGCGCATCCTTGGCGACGCCGAGCGTGCCGCGGAAATCGAGATCGCCTTCGGCCGAGACCTTGCCCGACTTCAGCGGAATCTCGAGCGCGGTCGCCACCGCCTTCACGGTGACGCCGGCGCAGGCGACAAGCGCTTCCAGCAGCATATCGCCCGAGCACAGCTCGAGGCCCGAGCCGCCCGTCGCGGGATGCAGGCCGGCGACCGCGAGTGCGCGGCCGGTCTCCACCTTGCAAGCAATGCTGGTGTCGTCGAGCGTGCCCTTGGCCTTCAGCGTGATCATCGCCGAAGCGGCATCGCTCTTGTACTTGTCCTTGATCGGCGCCTGCGTGGCGCGCAGTTCGTTGGCATCCATATTCGTTGTTCCTCAAGCGTTCGTCAGCACGACGCGGCCGACCACCTTGCCGGCCTTGAGGTCGTCGAGCGCTTCCTGCACATCGTCGAGCGGACGCTCGCGGATCGGCACCGGCGGCGCGCCGGTGCGGCTGACGAGTTCGAGCAGCTCCTTCATGTCCGGCAGAGAGCCGACATAGGAGCCTTGAATGGTCATGGCGCGCATCGGGAAGAACGGTGTCGAGATGGTGATGTCGCCGCCGAACAGGCCGACGATGACGATCCTGCCGCCCTTGGTCACGAGTCCGTCGATCGAGAGCTTCACCGTGTCGGACGAGCCGACGAAGTCGATGACCGCCCAGGCGCCGCCCTTGGTGGCATCGATGATCTGCTTGGCGGCGTCCGGCGCGCGGCCGTCGATCGCCGCCGTCGCGCCGGCTTTCAGCGCGGCTTCGCGCTTCACCGGGTCGATATCGACCATGATGACGCTCTTGCCGCCCATCGCCTTATGCAAAGCGATGGCCATCAGGCCGAGGCCGCCGGCGCCCATGATCACCACCGGCTCGTCCTTGAGCGTGTCGCTGACCTTCTTCAGCGCGCTGAAGGCCGTGACGCCGGAACAGGCGAGTGGCGCGGCCTGCACCGGGGTGAGATTGCCGATGTCGAACAGGTGGCGCGGATGCGGCACGATGAGATGGCTGGCATAGCCGCCGTCGGAAAACACGCCGAGGTTCTTCGGCGTCTTGCAGAGGTTCTCCTCGCCGCGGCGGCAGACCATGCATTCGCCGCAACCGATCCAGGGATTGGCGAGCTTGACCTCACCGACCTTGACGCCCTTGGCGTCGGGGCCGACGGCGACGACCTCGCCGACATTCTCATGGCCCATGGTCAGCGGCAGCTTGATGCCGCGCTCGAGAAGCTGCAGGCGCTTGCCGCCGCCGAGTTCGTAGTAGCCATCCCAGATATGGATATCGCTGTGGCAGACGCCGGACGCCTTGATCTTCAGGAGCACCTCGGTGCCCTTGGGTTCCGGCGTCGGCTTTTCATTGAGTTGAAGGGGCTGCCCACAGGTGCAGACCTGGAACATACGCATGTCGTTTCTCTCCCGGATGGCATTTTGGCCCGGGACCATAGCCCATGATCCCGAAAAGTGGGACCCGGATTTGGGATAAGCTCATGTGCCAAAAAGAGGAGCCGCTACCACCACATTCCGGCCCCTGCGGGAGCCTCATCCTCTTTTTCGTGGGGCCTGCGCGCCAGCGAACGGTCAAGCGCAGCGAGAACCTGCTTTTTTACCGTCTCGAAGCGGGCCGACTGGCGGTCGCGCGGCCGGGCCAGGCCGGTCACGATCTCCTCGAACAGCCGCCCTGGCCGCGGCTTCATCACATAGATGCGGTCGGCGAGGACGACTGCCTCCTCGACGTCGTGGGTCACCAGGATCAGGGTTGGCCGCAGGTCGGCCCAGAGATCCAGCAGATGCTCCTGGAGGTCGGCGCGGGTGAAGGCGTCGAGCGCCGAAAACGGCTCGTCGAGCAGCAGGACCTCGGGGCGAGGCACCAGAGCCCGGGCGATCGCCACGCGCTGCGCCTGACCGCCGGACAGTTCGCGCGGCCACGCCCGAGCCTTGTCCGCGAGCCCGACGCGTTTGAGCGCCTCGCCGATGCGCGCGACACGCTCCGCCTTCGGCAGATGATCGAGGCCGAAGCCGATGTTGTCGGCGACGCTGAGCCACGGCAGCAGCCGCGGCTCCTGGAATACGATGCCGATCTTCTCGTGCGGTGCGGTGACGGCGGCGCCATCGAGCACGACGCGGCCGCGGCTCGGCGTGTCGAGGCCGGCGATGGCGCGCAACATGGTCGACTTGCCGCAACCGGAGCCGCCGACGATGGCGACGATCTCGCCGGGCTCCACGGCGAAGCTGACGCCGTCGAGCGCATGCGCGCCGTTCGGATAGGTCTTGCCGACGCCGTCGAGCTGCAACATCGCCTCAGGCCTCCGAATGCCGGGCGCGGTCTTCCCAGCGCAGCAGCGGCGCGGTGGCGCCGACGATCAGCCAGTCCGTGATCTTGCCGAGCAGGGCGAAGGCGACGATGGCGGCGACGATCTGCGCCGGCTTGCCGAGCTGCTGACCATCGACCAGCAGAAATCCGAGGCCTTCGGAGGCACCCATGAATTCGGCGGCGACGACGAACATCCAGCCGAGCCCAAGACCCGAGCGGAGCGCCACCACATAGGACGGCAGCACCGCGGGCAACAGGATGCGGCGAACCATCTGTACGCCGGACAGGCGGAATGCCCGGCCGACCTCGACCACTTTGCGGTCCACCGAGATCACCGCGCCCATGACGCCGAGATAGACCGGGAAAAAGACGCCGACCGCAATAAGCGTGACCTTGGAGGCCTCGAAAATGCCGAGCCACAGGATGAACAGGGGCACCCAGGCGATCGAGGGAATGGCGCGCAGCGCCTGCAGGGTCGGGTCAAGGAGCCGCCGCGTCAGCGCCGAATAGCCGGTGATGGCACCAAGCACGGTACCGGCGGCAACACCCAGTCCGAAACCGGCAGCGACGCGCGCCATCGTGGCTGCTGCATGCCTCTGCAATTCGCCGGTTTTGGCGAGCTCCATGAAGGTCGCGTAGATGACCGACGGCGGCGGCACCAGGCGGCCATTGGACAGGCCGAAGCGCACGGCCAGTTCCCAGCCGACCGCCAGCACGACCGGGACAATCAGGCCCAGAACCGGCTTGGCATAGCGGGCCCATGACGCGCGCTGCGGGGGCGCCGTCTCGATGTCATCGGCTGCGATACTCATGCTCCCAACAGACATAGGACGACCCCAAAAGGCAACAGGAATGAAGCTGCACGCGCGCCGCGACAAAGAGCGTCCGGAATTGTCCCGAAGGACAGTTCCGGACGAGTTCATCCAGAGAGGAAACGAAGGATCGGGACGCCGCCGGGCGCCCCGATCGGAGATCGTCAGTTCGTGCCGGCGGCGAGATAGCGATCGTCGATCAGGGCGTCGACTGTCTTCTTGACGTCGACGTCGGCCTTGATGACGCCCGCCTTCTGCAGCGCGAGGCCGGCTTCGAGGATCGACTCGCGCTGCGGCGCGCCGATCTTAGAATGGGTGAGTTCGGTGCGCTCCTTGAGCTGCTTGTCGACCACGGCGGCCGGCAGCTTGGTGACGGCAATGAAATCAGCCTTCACTTCGTCATAGTGCGACAGCGAATACTTGCGCGCCTCCTCGTAAACCGCGAGCACGCGCTTGACGAGATCGGGATGATCCTTGGCGAAATCCTCCCGAACGTTGAGGATGCCCCAGGTGTTGGCGGCGGCGTTGCGATAGAACAGCTTGGCGCCATCCTCGATCTCGGCCTGCGCCATCATCGGGTCGAGACCGGCCCAGGCATCGACGTCGCCGCGGATCAGCGCGGTCTTGCCGTCGGCGTGCTGCAACAGCACCGGCGTGATGTCCTTGTCGGTCAGCCCCGCGCCGAGCAGCGCGCGGACGAGGAAGATGTGCGGATCGGTGCCGCGCGTCACCGCGACACGCTTGCCTTTGAGGTCCTCGATTTTCGCGATCTTCGAATCCTTGCCGGTGACCAGCGCGGTCCACTCCGGGCGCGAATAGACATAGATCGACTTGATCGGATTGCCGTTGATCTTTGCGACCAGCGCCGCCGAGCCGGCGGTCGAACCGAAATCGATCGAGCCGGCATTGAGGAATTCGAGCGCCTTGTTGGAGCCGGCCGACTGCACCCAGCGAATGCTGATGCCGTCCTTGGCGAATTCCTTCTCGAGCAGGCCCTTGTTCTTGAGGACGATCGAGACCGGATTGTAGGTCGCCCAGTCGACCCGCAATTCCTTCGGCTTGTCGGCCGCGTGCGCGATCGCTGCCGGGACGAAGCCCGCGACCAAGCCGAGCGCAATCAGTGAACGCCGTGAAAACGAAACCATGCCTTGCTCCCCAAGAACGGCGGAACGCCACGCCCCGCAGAATATTTATTCTTTAGGACGGCACCTTTTACGCGTCAAAAGCATAATATTAGCTATTTTTCACGCCATTGCGGAAAAATATACCACATCGCGGCATAGGGCAGAACCGGCACTATCTTGAAACGGCGGCGGTGACTTCTAGCGCGCCCTCCGCTATCCGGGTGACCCTATGGCCTCCCTTGCCCTCGAGCGCGATTCGACCAAGTCCGCGACCTCATCCGCGCGCCCTGGCGGCGACCTGATCGACAGCCGCGCCATCATCGCCGATCTCGAAGAGCTGGCAGCCGCCAAGGGCGGCAACGACATCGAACTGCGCGCCGCCGTCGCGCAGCGGCTCAAAACCGCGCTGATCGAAGGCCGCGACAAGGCCGAGCGCCTGCTGCTGAAAGACCGTCGCGGCAGGCTGTGCGCCGACCGTATCTGCGCGATGGAAGACAAGATCATCGGCATCCTCTACGACTTCGTCCGCAAGCATCTCTATCCGTCGGAAAATCCATCCGAGTCCGAGCACATGGCGATCGTCGCCACCGGCGGCTATGGCCGCGGTTTCCAGGCGCCGAACTCCGACATCGATCTTCTGTTTCTGTTGCCCTACAAACAGACCGCCTGGGGCGAGCAGGTCGCCGAGACGATCCTTTATGCGCTGTGGGACACCGGGCTGAAGGTCGGCCATGCCACGCGGTCGGTCGACGAGTGCATCCGCCAGGCCAAGGCGGACATGACCATTCGCACCGCGCTGCTGGAGTCGCGTTTCCTGCTCGGCGACCGCAAGCTGTTCGACGAACTGGTGGTGCGCTTCGACAACGAGGTCGCGCGCAACACCGGGGCGCAATTCGTCGCCGCCAAGCTCGCCGAACGCGAGGAGCGCCACCGCCGCAGCGGCCAGTCACGCTACCTGGTCGAGCCGAACGTTAAGGACGGCAAAGGCGGCCTGCGCGACCTGCACACCTTGTTCTGGATCGCGAAATACGTCTTCCGCGTGCGCGAGCCGGAAGAACTGGTGAAGCACGGCGTGTTCGACAAGGACGAATACGCGCTGTTCCGCCGTTGCGAGGATTTCCTGCTCGCGGTGCGCTGTCACCTGCACTTCCTGACCGGACGTCCGGAAGAGCGGCTGTCGTTCGATGTGCAGCGCGAGATCGCGGTGCGGCTCGGCTATACCGAACATCCCGGCATGCAGGACGTCGAGCGCTTCATGAAGCACTACTTCCTGGTCGCCAAGGATGTCGGCGATCTCACGGCGATCCTGTCCGCCGAGCTCGAAGTCAGCCACGCCAAGGGCGCGCCGGTGCTCAGCCGCGTGATGTCGAAGCTGCGCCCGGTGAAGCGCAAGCAGCTGGGCGATTCCAAGGACTTCATCGCCGAGAACAACCGCATCCTTTGCGTCAACGCCAATGTGTTCAAGCGCGATCCGGTCAACCTGATCCGCATCTTCCACCTCGCGCAGAAGCACAATCTCGCCCTGCACCCGGATGCGATGCACGCAACGGCCCGTTCGCTCAAGCTGATCGACGCCAAACTGCGCGACAACGAGGAGGCCAACCAGCTCTTCCTCGATATCCTCACCTCGAAGCGCGACCCGGAAACCGTGCTGCGACGCATGAACGAAGCCGGCGTGCTCGGCCGCTTCGTTCCCGCCTTCGGCAAGGTGGTAGCGATGATGCAGTTCAACATGTACCACCACTATACGGTGGACGAGCATCTGCTGCGCTGCATTGGCGTGCTGTCCGAAATGGAGGAAGGCGCGGCCACCGATGCGCCGCTGGCCAACGAGTTGATCCACAAGATCAAGCCGGCCAGCCGCACGCTGCTCTACGTGGCGATGTTCCTGCACGACATCGCCAAGGGCCGGCCCGAGGATCATTCGATCGCCGGTGCGAGGATTGCGCGCCGCCTGTGCCCGCGCCTCGGCCTGTCCGCTGCGGACACCGCGACCGTCGCCTGGCTGATCGAACAGCACCTGGTCATGTCGACCGTGGCGCAATCGCGCGACTTGTCGGACCGCAAGACCATCGAGAATTTTGCCGCGGTGGTGCAGTCGGTCGAGCGGCTCAAGCTGCTGACCATTCTCACCATCGCCGACATCAAGGCGGTCGGCCCCGGCGTCTGGAACGGCTGGAAGGCGCAGCTCGTGCGCACGCTCTATTTCGAGACCGAACCGGTGCTG
>JAEZEY010000211.1 GCA_023432845.1 Pseudomonadota bacterium | reverse complement strand
GTGCGCGCTTTCGAGAAGGTGCAGAAGGCGGTGAAGAGCTCCATCGCCGCCCTCGAGACACCGAAGGCCGGCGCGCAGGCGCAGGTCGCGTCCGCGGCCATGCAATAACGCGTCAGTGCAAGACAGTATGAAAGGCCGGGCTGAAAAGCCCGGCCTTTTTCGTGGGTGCTCCATTGGGAACTTTTGTGGTTGTGCCGTGATTATCGGCGGAATCCGGAGGAATCGATGAAGACCCCGAAAGTCCTGAGCGATGTCGAACACGAGGCTGCGCGGCAGCTCAACATGCTGATGCGGGCGGTGAAGAAACAATATCGCCGGTTCGTTTCAACCGGCGCGCGGCCGCGACCTGAGGCGGCGGAGCGGCGCTACATCCGGGCGGCGGAAGACACCATCGTCAGCGCCGAGAAGATCATCGCTAGGCTCAAGCCGCGCATCGCGGCCGCCAAGCGCTCACTCGGGGTCACCGAGCATCAGGCGAAGCGTAAGGTCAAACGCAAGACGGCGCGGGCGGCTGCCAAGCGCGCGACGCTGCGGACGCGCAAGAAAAGGCTATGAAAGCACTAGCTCAAAGACGAAGCGGTTGGTTTTCAGCTTTTTAGCTTGTTCTGCTTCTCTGCCTCGAGCGCTTCGAAGGTCGGCATGTTCGGGCAGTAATCCTGCCAATGCGTGTCGCCCGGGTCGGCCTTGAGTTCGTGCAGACACTGCTTCTTGTCGGCGCACAGCGAACATACACGCTGCAGATCGTGGAGCACGCCCGGCTCCTCGCGCGCGATCTGCTCCTCGTCGAGGCCGAGCGAAGCCAGGCGGCGATACATCGGATAGGCGGCCGCCGCGCCCTGGTGGCGAACGGCTTCGAGTTCGGGGATGGTCACCCCGACATCCGACGCGATCTTGGTCGCTTCAACCTCCCCGACGGCAGACACCAGCGGCGCGGCGGTCAGGTCGCGCCACCATTGAACGAGCCGCTTGAAGGGCGACGGAGTGATTTCAACCGGGGTCGATGACATCGCAGGCCTCATCGAATCGAAAACAGGGTTGGCGATGTTCTTGTCTGACAGCGGCCTCGGCCCCCGACATTGACGAAAATCAAAGGTTGCATAGGGGTTTATCCTGAGTGGCCCGTCTTTTTTCCGGTATCGAATGCGCGAAAACGTGACCTAGCCGGCGGCAGCCATGTGTTAGTGTGGCAGCAAGGCTCGTGGCAGGACCGCGGCCACAAGACAGATTGGCCTGGGTCGGAAACGTGCCACGGCAGCCTCAACCCAACGATGGGAGGCGCCTATGGCTCATTCTCACCTCATCGCCGGCGCGGCCGGCAGTGCGGCCGTTCCCGCCATTCGCAAGATCGGGCTGGCCGATCTCAAGGACGCGCTGTCGCGCGGCGCTGACGATTTCCTCGCCATGCCGACGCACGCGATCTTCCTCTGCGTGATTTATCCGCTGATCGGCCTCATCGCCGCGCGCCTGGCCTTCGGCTATTCGTTACTGCCTTTGCTCTACCCGCTCGCCACCGGCTTTGCGCTGGTCGGCCCACTGGCGGCGATTGGCCTTTACGAACTCAGCCGCCGGCGCGAACAAGGCCTCGACGTTTCCGCCGGCGATGCTTTCAATGTGCTGCGCTCGTCGTCGATCGGCGCCATCGTCGCGCTCGGTCTTCTTCTGGTCGTCATCTTTGCGCTCTGGATGGCCACCGCCAATGCCATCTACATCGACAGCTTCGGCTACAAGCCGCCGGCGTCGGCCGCTATCTTCATCCACGATGTGCTGACGACCGAGGCGGGCTGGAATCTGATCGTGACCGGCAACGCCGTCGGCCTCGTGTTCGCGGCGGTTGCGCTGACGCTCAGCGTCGTGTCGTTCCCGATGCTGCTCGATCGCGATATCGGCGCCGCTGGCGCCCTGCTCACGTCGATCCGCGCCGTCATCGCCAATCCCCTGGTCATGGCGGTGTGGGGCCTGATCGTCGCGGCGTTGCTGCTGATCGGCGCGCTACCGTTCTTCCTCGGCCTGACGGTGGTATTGCCGATCCTCGGCCATGCCACATGGCATCTCTATCGCAAAATGGTCGTTGCCGACGGCACGCCGTTGCCGACCTATCGCGATGACAGCGGGCGCATCAGGCGTCCAGCCGCGGATTTCCCGGCTGCGCTGTTTCCTTGGCGGAATTGACCAGGGTTTCTGTCCCGGACGCGATGCAGCATGCAATGCTGCTTCGCTGATCCGGTACCGCGACAAATTCGGAGTCTGTGAAGGTCCCGGTTCTGCGCTGCGGCACTGCGCGCCGCAGCGCGCCCGGGCCAACGAACCCTACTCGCCCCAGGCGCGGAATGCTTCCTCGAAGGCCCGGGTGCCGGGCACGCCTTTCTCGATGGCGAGAATGGCCCGCTTGCCACTCGTGTAGACGACCGGAATGTCGAACCAGTCGCGCTCTTTCAGCAACTGGACGTTCCGCTCGCGGTCGACCTGAATGGAGGACAGGCCGATCAGGAAGTAGTTGTTCGTCACCTTCACCGACAGTCCGGCGAGCGGCACGCCCCTCGCCTGCTCGTTCTGCTTCATCAACAAGCCGGGCACATTGCCGATGCCGCCTTCGGAGAAGTCGGCCGGCAGCGTGAACATGACCTCGATGGTGTGACTCGCCGGCAGCGCCTTGTCGGTGTTGCGCCGGAGCGACCACGTCATGCGCATGCGCCGTTCGGGGATTTCGACGTCGGCGCGGATCGCCAGTTCGGGTGCGAGCCCCGCGCCGGGCGACACCGTCTCCGTGCGCCACACCGCCGAGCCGACATAGCGTTTGCCCTGCGGATCGGACGGATCCTCGTCGTACAGCACGACCTTCTGCGCCACCGCCGCGGCCGGCGCGGTCGCAGGCTGCCCCGTCGAATCGTTGGTGGCGCCGATGCGGTCGGTGATCTTCGGCCGGCCGGCCGGTGCTTCCGATGTCGCGGTCGGCGGCGTGGGCGCCGGCGTCGAGGTCGAACTCGCCGTCATGTTGCGATAGGCGCCGACGATGTTGTCACGCTGCCAGTAGCCGAGCGCACCCACCACGCCGATCAGCAGCACCGCCACGGCCGCCTTGATCAGGCCGCCATAGGAGCGGGCCGGCCGGCGATATTCGATGTCTTCGTCCTCGGGCTCCGGCGGCAGCACCGCGCCGCGCCGCGGCCGCGGATGTGGCTCGACGGGCTCCGCGGCCTCGGGCGGCGGCGCATAGGCTTCCGCCTGATGCGTGTCCGGCTCCGGCACTGCGGTCTGCGGTGGCTGTTCGTCGGCTAGCGGCTGTTCGTCGGCCGGCGGCTCGAAATAGTGCGGCGCGGGCTCGACCGGCTGCTCGTCCGGGATGTCCTGGACGTCGCGGCGAAAATCCTCATGCGCCGCGTAGCGGGCTTCGGCGGGCTCCGGCTCGACATGGTCTTCCGCCGCGGCGCCGACACGTGTCTCGTAGTCCGGCTCCTCATAGGTGCGGCCTGTGGCACGGTCGGCCTCGGCGCTGATCTCGTCCGGTTCCTCGGCGCCGGTGTCACGTACATCGCGCAGACCGTGCTCGGGCGACGTGTCCTCGGCCTCGGGCTCCTCCTCCCGCGGCCGCTTGGCGGCTTCGGCCTCCAGACGCCGAATGGCGTCTTCCAGCGCCAGGCGCTCGCGCGTGATGTCCGCCTCCTCGATCGGCGGATCGACGCTGCGCAGCTGATTGACCAAAGCCGTGCGCGCGCGCTCGTACAAGGCACGGCGGTTTTCACCCGTGTTGTTGTCGAGGCCAGCGACGGCGCGGGCAATCAGTGGGTAGTAATCGGCCATTGGCGCTTAAGGAAACCTGCTTTGCGAGTATTGTGAGGCGTGAATTCTCGTATCTTCCGGGATCAAGTCTCGAACGGGTTCTTCATCAGGATCGTATCGTCCCGCTCCGGGCTGGTGGACAACAGAGTCACCGGGCAGCCGATTAGTTCCTCGATTCGGCGTACGTATTTTATCGCCTGCGCCGGCAATTGCGCCCAGGATCGGGCCCCGGCGGTCGGCTCCTTCCAGCCGTCGATGGTCTCATAGACGGGCTCGACCGCGGCCTGGGCATGCTCGCCGGCCGGCAGATAGTCGATGGTACGGCCGTCGAGCTTGTAGCCCACGCACACCTTGATCTCATCGAGGCCGTCGAGGATGTCGAGCTTGGTCAGAGCGATGCCGTCGATTCCGCAGGTCGAGACGGTCTGTCGCACCAGCACGGCGTCGAACCAGCCGCAGCGCCGGGCGCGCCCGGTGACGGTACCGAACTCGCGGCCGCGCTCGCCGAGCGTCTTGCCGATCTCGTTGTGCATCTGGTCAGTCGGGAACGGGCCGTCGCCGACCCGGGTCGTGTAGGCCTTGGTGATACCGAGCACGTAGTCGATGGCGTTGGGGCCAAGTCCGGCGCCGGTCGCGGCCTGCCCGGCCACCGTGTTTGAC
>JAEZEY010000045.1 GCA_023432845.1 Pseudomonadota bacterium | reverse complement strand
GCCCGACGCCGGTCTCCGCGCTCATCCACGCCGCGACCATGGTCACCGCCGGCGTCTTCATGGTGGCGCGGATGTCGCCGCTGTTCGAACTGGCCCCGAATGCCCAGACCGTCGTTATCTTCATCGGCGCCACGACGGCGATCTTTGCCGCCACGATCGGTCTCGTGCAGAACGACATCAAGCGCATCGTCGCTTACTCGACCTGCTCGCAGCTCGGCTACATGTTCGTCGCGATGGGTTCGGGTGCCTATTCGATCGGCATGTTTCATCTGTTCACGCACGCCTTCTTCAAGGCGTTGCTGTTCCTTGGCGCCGGCTCGGTCATCCACGCGATGCATCACGAGCAGGACATCCGCAACATGGGTGGGCTCAAGGATCGCATCCCGTTCACCTACACCGTGATGCTGATCGGCACGCTGGCGTTGACCGGCTTCCCGTTGACCGCCGGCTACTTCTCCAAGGATGCCATCATCGAGGCCGCCTTCGTTGCGAATAACCCTATGGCGCTTTACGCCTTCGTCTGTACCGTGGTCGCGGCGCTGCTGACCTCGTTCTACTCCTGGCGTCTGGTGTTCAAGACCTTCCACGGCAAGCCGCATGACGTGAAGCACTGGAAGGAAGCGCGCGAGAGCCCGATGGTGATGCTGATCCCGCTCGCCATACTGGCAGCGGGCTCGGTTCTGGCCGGCCTGCCGTTCAAGGAGATCTTCGCAGGCCACGGCGTCGAGCATTTCTTCCGGGAGTCTCTATTCTTCGCGAAGACCAATCATGTCCTCGAAGAGTTGCACAACGTCCCGACGCATATCGCACTGTTGCCCACGGTGATGATGGTGATCGGCTTTGCGATCGCCTGGCAATTTTATATCCGCCGTCCGGACATTCCGGTGGAGCTCGCGAGGCAGCACCAGGTGCTGTACCGCTTCCTGCTCAATAAGTGGTATTTCGACGAGATTTACGAGTTTCTGTTCGTTAAGCCCGCGAAATGGGTCGGCTACTCGCTGTGGAAGAAGGGCGACGGCTGGCTGATCGACGGCTTCGGCCCCGATGGCGTCTCGGCCCGCGTGCTCGATGTCACGCGCAACGTGGTGCGGCTGCAGAGCGGCTATCTTTACCACTACGCCTTCGCCATGCTGATCGGCGCGGCGCTATTCATCACCTGGTTCATGTTCTCGGCGGGGATCCACTAAAATGGCTTGGCCGATCCTCTCCGTCGTCACCTTCCTGCCGATCCTCGGCGCGCTGCTCGTGCTCATCATGGCGCGAGGCAACGGCCCGGTCGCCAAGGGCACCGCGCGCTGGATCGCGCTGTGGACCACGTCGATCACTTTCGCGGTGTCGCTGCTGCTGGTGCGCGGCTTCGATCCGTCGTCGCCGGAATTCCAGTTCACTGAAAAGCACGACTGGCTCGGCGTCGCGTCCTATCACATGGGCGTCGACGGCATTTCGCTGCCCTTCGTGATCCTGACCACGGCGCTGATGCCGATCTGCATTCTCGCGAGCTGGACGTCGGTGCAGCGCCGCGTGAAGGAGTACATGATCGCCTTCCTGGTGCTGGAAGCGCTGATGATCGGCACCTTCGCGGCGCTCGACCTGGTGCTGTTCTATCTGTTCTTCGAAGGCGGCCTGATCCCGATGTTCCTGATCATCGGCATCTGGGGCGGCCCGCGCCGCGTCTATGCGAGCTTCAAGTTCTTCCTCTACACCTTCGCCGGTTCGGTGCTGATGCTGCTCGCTATCATGGCGATGTACTGGCAGGCCGGCACGACCGACATCCCGACATTGCTGCGCCACGGCTTCCCGGCAGGGCTGCAATACTGGGCGTGGCTGGCGTTCTTTGCCTCCTTCGCGGTGAAGATGCCGATGTGGCCTGTGCACACCTGGCTGCCGGACGCTCACGTCGAGGCACCGACCGCGGGCTCGGTCATCCTGGCCGCGATCCTCCTGAAGATGGGCGGTTACGGCTTCCTACGTTTCTCGCTGCCGATGTTCCCGATCGCGTCCGACTACTTCGCGCCGCTGGTCTGGACCATGTCAGTCGTTGCCATCGTCTACACTTCTCTGGTGGCGTTGATGCAGGAGGACATTAAGAAGCTGATTGCCTACTCCTCCGTCGCGCACATGGGCTACGTCACCATGGGCATTTTCGCCGCCAACCAGCAGGGCGTCGCCGGCGCGGTGTTCCAGATGATTTCGCACGGCATTGTGTCGGGCGCGCTGTTCCTGTGCGTCGGCGTCATATACGACCGCATGCACACCCGCGAGATCGCGTTCTATGGCGGCCTCGCGCACCGCATGCCGGTGTTCGCCTTTGTCTTCATGGTCTTCACAATGGCCAATGTCGGCCTGCCGGGTACGTCGGGTTTCATCGGCGAATTTCTAACCCTGCTCGGCACCTTCAAGGCCAATATCCCGGTTGCGACCCTCGCCACCATCGGTGTCATTCTGTCGGCGGCCTATGCCCTATGGCTGTTCCGCAAGGTGACCTTCGGCGTGCTCAAGCCGGCGGTCGAAGGCATCAAGGACATGGGCCTGCGCGAAGTGGTGATTTTTGCGCCGCTTGTCGTACTGACCATCCTTTTCGGTATCGCGCCAAAGCCGGTGCTCGATATGTCGTCGGCCTCGATCGCGCATATGCTGGACGGTTACGGCAAGGCGGTGAAGACGGCCAAGGTAGAGGGCACCAAGGCGGCGACCGCGAAAGTGACGGGCCTTGAACCCATCGTTACCCCGGTGAGCGCCACGCGATGAATACGATCACTTCGATGAACGCGCTGCAGCCGATCTTCCCGGAGATCGTACTCGCCCTTGGCGCCATGGCGCTGCTGATGCTGTCGGTATTCGCCGGCGATCGCTCGGCGCGCTTCGTCAACACCTTGTGCATCCTGCTGCTGATCGGCATCGGCGCGCTGATCGTCTGCCTGCCGGCCGGCCGCGCCACCTTGTTCGACGGCAGCTTCGTCGTCGATGACTTCGCGCGCTTCCTCAAGCTCCTGACGCTCGCCGGCTCCGCCGGCACGCTGATCCTGTCGCTCGACTATCTCACTAAAGAAAATCTGCAAAAGGCAGAATACGGCGTGCTGGTGCTGCTCGCCACGCTCGGCATGATGGTGCTGATCTCGGCCAACGACCTGATCGCGCTCTATCTCGGCCTCGAGCTGATGAGCCTGCCGCTCTACGTCATCGCGTCCTCGAACCGCGACAACGCCAAATCGACCGAAGCGGGCCTCAAGTACTTCGTGCTCGGCGCGCTGTCGTCCGGCATGCTGCTCTATGGTGCCTCGTTGATCTACGGCTTCACAGGCACCGTGAACTTCGCCGGCATTGCCAAGGCAGCGGAGGGCGGAGCGGGCATTGGCCTCATCTTCGGCATCGTGTTCCTGTTCGTCGGCTTCTGCTTCAAGATCTCGGCCGTGCCGTTCCACATGTGGACGCCGGACGTTTACGAGGGCGCACCGACGCCGGTCACGGCGTTCTTCGCCGCTGCACCGAAAGTCGCCGGCATCGCCATATTCGTGCGCGCCACCATCGTCGCGTTCCCGGGCGTCACGGAGTCCTGGCAGCAGATCGTCGTCTTCGTCGCCATTGCCTCGATGGCGCTGGGCGCCTTTGCCGCCATCGGGCAGAAGAACATCAAGCGCCTGATGGCCTATTCCTCGATCGGTCACATGGGCTTCGCCCTGGTCGGTCTTGCCGCCGGCACCGCAGAAGGCGTGCAGGGCGTGCTCATCTACATGGCGATCTATGTCGGCATGACCCTCGGCACCTTTGCCTGCATCCTGGCGATGCGCCGCGATGGCGTTGCGGTCGAGAACATCAGCGATCTTGCCGGCCTGTCGCGCACCAAGCCGGCCATGGCCTTCATGTTCGCGATGCTGCTGTTCTCGCTTGCCGGTGTGCCGCCTCTCGCCGGCTTCTTCGGCAAATTCTACGTGTTCCTCGCCGCCGTGAATGCCGGGCTCTTCACGCTTGCCGTGCTCGGCGTTCTGTCGAGCGTGGTGGGCGCGTTCTACTATCTGGCCATCGTCAAGGTGATGTATTTCGACCAGCCGGCGCCGGCTTTCCAGCGCATGCCGGCTTTGGTCGGCCTGATGCTCGCCGTGTTCGGCACGCTCAACATCGTCTTCTTCCTGTATCCGGGCCCGCTCGTCGGTGCGGCAGCGGCAGCAGCGAAGTCGCTATTCTGAGACGCGCAATCTGCGCGCACCGCGCACAGGATCCCGAAAACGCGTGAAGCGGATTTCGGACAAGTTCACGCGCCGTTGGAAATGAAATGAACCGCGAAGCCACGGATCTGGCGGGGGTCCGGCACATAGCTTTTGACAGTCTCGGCTCCACCAATGCCGAAGCGCTGGCGCGCGCGCGTGCCGGCGAGCGCGGCCCGTTGTGGATCACCGCCGCGGTGCAGGAAGCCGGGCGCGGCCGCCGCGGCCGGGAATGGTCTTCGCCCGCCGGCAATCTCTATGCATCGCTGCTGCTCACCGAGCCTGCGCCGCAGGCGCTCGCCGCCCAACTGTCCTTTGTCGCCGTGCTGGCGTTGCATGACGCGGTCGCCGAATGCGCGCCGCAGCTCGGGCCGCTGCTGACGGTGAAATGGCCGAACGACCTTCTGCTCGGCGGCGCCAAGGTCGCCGGCATCCTGATCGAGGCGGAGGGCGGGCCCCCTTTCGCGACCGTCATCGGCATGGGCGTCAATTGCGCCAGCCATCCTGCGGACACGGCTTTTCCGGCCACTGATCTGGCGGTCGCGGGCGCTAGCGTGACGCCGCGGACGCTATTGCGCGCGCTTGCGGCGGCGATTGAGACGCGGCTGGCGCAATGGGATCGCGGGCAGGGCTTCACCTCGATCCGCAGCGCCTGGCTCAGGCGCGCGGCGGGGCTCGGTCAGGACATCCGGGTGCGCCTGCCGGAGCGCGAGTTCTCGGGAGTTTTCGACGGGCTGGACGAGACCGGCCGGCTTCTGGTGCGCGGCGAGGATGGCATTACCGCCGTCACCGCCGGTGAAGTATTTGGATTTGGACACGCATGAACAATCAACGACAAGACAATTCAAAAACCGATTTGGTCTACGCGCCGCTTGGCGGCGTGGGCGAAATTGGCATGAACCTGTCGGTCTACGGCCTCGGCAACGACCACAAGCGGACCTGGCTGGCAGTCGATCTCGGGGTTTCCTTTGCGCAGGAAGAACATCTGCCGGGCGTCGACCTGATCCTGCCGGATATCGGCTACCTCGTGTCCGAGCGCAAGAATCTCGCCGGCATCGTCATCACCCACGCGCATGAGGATCACTTCGGTGCGCTGCTGGATCTGTGGCCCAAGCTGAAGGTGCCGGTCTATGCAACGCCCTTTACCGCGGCGTTGCTGGAAAGCAAGCGTGCCGGCGAAGCGGGCGTGCCCGAGATTCCGGTGACCATCGTTCGTCCCGGCGACCGATTCAACGTCGGCGTCTTCGACGTCGAGATGGTGGCGATGGCGCACTCCATTCCGGAGGCGACCGCTCTCATCATCCGAACGCCGGCCGGCACCGTGCTGCATACCGGCGACTGGAAGATCGACAAGACGCCGATGCTCGGCTCCGGCACCGACGAGGCCAAACTCCGTGCGCTCGGCGAGGAGGGCTGCCTCGCCGTGGTTGGCGACTCGACCAATGCGGTGCGCGACGGCATTTCGCCGTCCGAGGCCGACGTCGAAAAGACCATGGCGGCGTTGATCCGGAATGCGAAGGGCCGCGTCGCCGTGACCACCTTCGCCTCGAATGTCGAACGGCTGCGCAGCGTCGCGCTGGCGGCGCAGGAGTGCGGCCGCGAGGTGGTCGTGGTCGGCCGCGCCATGGACCGTGTCGTCGCCATCTCGCGCGAGCTCGGCCTGCTCGATGGTGTGAAGCCGTTCCGCTCGGTGGACGCCTATGGCTACCTGCCGCCGGACAAGGTGGTGGCGCTGTGCACCGGCAGCCAGGGCGAGCCGCGCGCGGCGCTGGCGCGCATCGCCGAGGACCAGCATCCCGCCGTCACATTGTCGCGCGGCGATACCGTGATCTTCTCGGCGCGCACCATTCCGGGCAATGAGAAGGAGGTCGGCCGCATCGTCAACGGCCTGATCGACCAGGGCATCGAAGTCATCACCGACCGTACCCACATGATCCATGTGTCCGGTCATCCGCGCCGCGGCGAAGTCGAACAGCTGCTCAGCTGGGTTAGGCCGAAGATTCTCATTCCCGTGCATGGCGAGGCGCTGCATCTGTCCGAGCATGCCAAGCTCGGCCGCGCCATGGGCATTCCCGAAGTGGTCCAATGCCGCAACGGCGATCTGGTGCGGCTGGTCGAGGGCAAGGCCGCTATCATCGACGAGGTGCCGGCCGGCCGAACCTACAAGGACGGCTATTTACTGGTGCAGGCCGATGCGCGCACCATCGCTGACCGCAAGCGACTGGCCTTCGGCGGCGCCGTTTCGGTGGCGCTGGCGGTTACCGAGCGCGGCGAACTTGCGGTCGATCCGGAGTTTGACATGATCGGCATTCCCGATCGCGACGGCGGCGGCGAACTGATGCAGGACGCTGTGCTGGAAGCGATCGAGTCGACCTGCGAGACGCTGCCGCGTAAGCGGCGCGGCGACCCGGATGCCCTGGCGGAGGCCGTGCGCCGCGCCGTGCGCGCGGCAGTGTCGCAGCGCTGGGGCAAGAAGCCCATGTGCCATGTCCACGTGCTCATCGTATGATGAATTTGCAATGAGAGGCAGGGGAATTCAATGATCGGTCGTCTCAATCACGTCGCCATCGCCGTGCGCGATATTGCCAAGGCATCAGCCGTCTATCGCGACACACTCGGCGCCGATGTCACCGACAAGGTGCCGCAGCCGGACCATGGCGTTTTCACCGTGTTCATCAATCTGCCGAACACCAAGATCGAACTGCTAGAGCCGATGAGCGAGACGTCGCCGATCGCGAAGTTCCTCGAAAAGAATCCGGACGGCGGTATCCATCACGTTTGCTACGAGGTGGATGACATCATCGCCGCGCGCGACAAGCTCAAGAGCCAGGGTGCGCGCGTACTCGGCGACGGCGAGCCGAAGATCGGCGCGCATGGCAAGCCGGTGCTGTTCCTGCATCCGAAGGATTTCTGCGGGACCTTGGTCGAGCTCGAGCAGGCTTGAAAGCGGTAACCAGTTCAGGGACCGGTCATGACCGTCACCACCGTCATCGCGATCTACGTCCTCATCTGGTGGGTGACGTTTTTTGCCGTGCTGCCGTTCGGCGTGCGCAGCCAGCATGAGAGCGGCGATTTCGTCGAGGGCACCGATCCCGGAGCGCCGGCGATCCATCGCGTCTGGATCAAGGTACTCTATACGACGGTGATCTCGGCCGCGATTTTCGGCGCGTTGTATGTCGTCTACGTCAACGACTTGCTGCCGCTCGAATTCCTTAAGCGGATATCGCAGCCTCCGACGGGCTGAAAGGCTGCCGACTCCGATCTCGCCAAGACAAAAAAAGAGCAGGGCCGATTGCCCTGCTCGCTGATGTGTAGCTGTCTCTCAGTCCCGAACCTTTGCGGTTTTTTCATCGGGACGGCTGCGTTTTCCGCGCCGGAGACTTTCCTCCCAAGACTTGGACCGTTTGTCGGAATGCCGGTCTTGCTGCCGGTTATCCTTCGTTGCGGTGGCAAGAATGGTAGTCGAAGGAATCAGGTGTGTCACCAGCAATCGTTGCTGCACTGCGCCAATACGACCGTGCCCTCGAGGGTGAATGTCGTTCGATTGTAATGCGCACCGTCCACTCGCCGTCCAATTGTATTCCACCAGCCATCGGTGACCCAGGTTCCCTCCGCTGTGGGGCTGGCATCTCTGGTTAAGGCCGGGCCGCCGCCCGCCACCGGTTCGAGAGTGAGCCGGACGCGATCGGCGGCGAACGGCCGGTAGTCCCCGTGCCAAATCTGGACTGTTGCCGCAGCGGTGCGGTGCGGCCGGGCGCGACGATGAGATCCGCCATCGCCTGCGATGTGTGGATATGGACGTGGGCTCCCTCGCGATTCAGCGCCGCCGATGACGTGTGCACATGCGCGGCCGGCGGCTGGGTGCCGAGCAGGCCGACCAGGAGAAGGATGCCGAGCCCCAAGGCTGTCTCGGCCAGTACCGTTGCGGCAAGCAGGCCCAACGCGCCGCGCCGGGGCAAGGCCGGCGTCAGGTGGAACCGGTTGAATGCCGCCAGAACCAGCATGGCGGCGAACAGACCGATTTTGAGCGCCAATGCGCCCACATAGGTCGTGGCGAAAAGGTCGGCCGGCCATCCAACGAGGATCGCGGTGTTAATCACGCCGCTGGCGAGCAGCGCCGCCACGGCGACCAGGGCAAGCGCGCCGAAGCGCCGGGTAACGTCCGCGGCTAGGTCGCCCCGTGCCGGCTCGTTGCGGCCCCAGAGCAGCAGCCAAGCCAGCGCCGGCAGCGCGCCGAGCCAGGCCCCGGCAGCGGCGAGATGAACTACATCCGAAAACATGTGGATAAGTCCGGCCGTCCCGGTCCCGGCGCCGGCATGGCCGGTGAGGGCGACGCTTCCGATGACACCCGTCGCAGCCAACAGACTGGGCCAGCCCGCCCCTCGCCACAGCAGGAGCGCGCCCGCACCCAGGGTCAGGCCGAGCCGCAGACAGGCGATGCGCCCGAACCGCGTCTCCAGCGCGACCGCGGTCAGGCTGCCATCGTCGAACACCTCGGCGAAGGGGACGTCGAGGATGTTGCGCGCGATCAACAGCAGCCAGACCGCGCCTGAAACGCCCGCGACGGCGAGCGCCGCGAGCGCGAGCCAGCGGAAGCGCCGCCCCGTCGCAATGCCGCTTCCGCCCAACTGGGCGAGCACGAGCGTGCCCATGGCCACCGTGCAGGCGGCAAAGTGCACGGCACGGACGATAACCACAGGATCGAGCAGCACGCGCGACGCCTCGTTACGGCACGACGGTGAAGCTGAAGCTGCCTCGCGTTCGGTGCGTATCGACCGACAGGATCTTCCACATCACCTTGTAGACGCCGGGCATCAGCGGCTTGACCTTGATCCTGAGGTTCGCCTTGTTCTCCGCCGCGACCTCGGCTTTGCCGATCTGCATCGCCGTGCCTTTGGCGTCCTCGACCACGATCGAGGAGAACCTCGCTTCGACCGCTTCGGTGAACCACAGCGACACTTCCTTCGGCGCCGCGACGGTCGAGCCTGCCGCGGGCTGCGCATGATCGAGATGGCCATGCGCCAGCGCCGAAGCCGGCGCCAGCGCGAGGGCACATGCGATCAGAAGTCCTTGGGATCTTATGAGCATGCGTTTCATGGTCAGTGCGCCTTCGGTGCGGCAGGCAGCAGCTTCAAGGCCGGCGCCGGTTCGCCGTGTCCGCCGCTGGTCTTGGGCGTCGAGGGCGTCTCGATCCAGCGATGTTCGCCCTTCTCGCAAGTCTGTACGACCGGGAAATAGAGCATCGTGTTCGGCGCCAGTTCGCTGGCGATGTAGGCCTGCATCGCGAACTCGTCGTAATAGGCATCGGGAATGTTGCCGCCCGACCAGGTGATCTCTTTCGGACCCTGGGTCAGCTTGGCGCCGTGCAGGTAGCTGTAGGGCCTGGCGTAGTCGCCGCGCTTCACCTCGAGCGTCCAGCCGGGTTTCACCATCGGCTTCACCGAGATGATGCCTTCGGGGATCTGCACCGAGACCTTCACGGTCGCTGAAGCCTCGCAGCCATGCGGCACGCTGAACACCGCCTTGTAGAACGAGCCGACCGGCGCTTCCTTCCGTTGCAGCGTGATGTGGGCGAGTGCCTGGCTGACGCCGATGGCCGCGAGCATCACTGAGGCGAGTGCGATAACAGATGTCCGTTTCATGACATTGTCCTTGTCAGTGCTTTTGGTGAGGTTGAGGGTGGGAGTGATTGTCCATCGAGACGAGACCTTCGAATAGCGAGAACATCGCGACCCGCGCTGGCGGCGTTTGATGCTCCGCATCTCGGGTCGCGGCGGCGAGTTGTCGTGCCGAGGTCTCGGCGATGCCGGCGTGGCGTAGTGCGTTTGGGTCGAGCAGTTGGTCGCCGGCACAGAGAACGATCGCCCAAGCGCCGTACTTGAGCCGCAGCAGCGCGCGTCCGCCCATGTTGCCTTGCGTCCAGCCGGCGATCGCATGGTCTCCGACGACGGCGACCGGACCGACGACAAGGCGCTGTTCCGGCTTGTCGAAGGCCGTGATCAGAACGTGGCGAATGGCGCCCGCCTGAGGTGGCCCACGCCATTCGGCCCGGGCCGCCGCCGCTGTCAGGACGACAGCGGCGACGATCATCATCGTTCGCAACAGGTTCATGGTGCGCCCTACAGTTTCAGGCGCAGGCCGGCATAAACCGCGCGGCCGTTGCCGGGGTTGTAGAGTCGCGACGCCGCGGTCGCGCTATCGATGATGCTGACCGCCGAGATGTAATTCACATCCGTCAGGTTGCGGCCTTCGATGTAGGCGCTGAAAGTCTTGGTGTCGTAGGCGGCGCGCATACCCCACACGAGGTAGGAGGCGGTCGTCGCCGTATTGGCGCTATCGACGTAATACTCGTTCGGCGCCCATTCGATATTGGGACCGAAGGAGAAGCCCGACGGATGCTTGTAAAGCACCTCGGCGCGGACATACTGCGGCGGCGCGCCCGGCAGCTTGTTGTTGCCGAAGATGGCGTCGCCGTCGAAGCGGAAGTCGTTCAGCGTATAGGCGACGTTCAGCCAGATGCGGTCAGGATCGGGCCCGGGCGACCACAGCGATTTCAGCAAGCTCACGCCGAAGCCGATTTCGAGGCCCTGGTGGACGGTGCGGTCTGCATTGGTGATGCTGCAATTGCCGAATGCGTTCGAATAACAGAGCAACTCGTTCTTGATCTCGGAACGATAGGCAGTGAGATCCCAGGTGTAGTCGGGCCGCTGGCCGCGCGTCCCGATCTCGTAGGTCGTCGCCGTCTGGGCGTTGATGCTGTAGAAAGGAACGGTCGATCCCGTGCCTTCGCCGAAGCTCGGTGCCTCGCCGCTGCGCGAGATGTTGCCGTAGGCCTGCCAGGTCGGATCGACATCCCACAACAAACCAATCTTCGGGCTGAAGATCGAATAGGTGCCGCGACCGTTGACGTCGCCCGAGGTCGTGAAGATCACGTCCTGTTGGCGAACGGCGTAGAGATATTGCAGGCCGCCGACCACCGCGAGCTGCGGCATCACGTAAAACGAGTTTTCGAGATAGGCGGTATAGTTCTCCGGCTTCTGCACCACCGAACGCGTCAGCGCGCCCTTGTTGCCGCCGGTGTTGACGTATTGCAGCGCATCGATCTTGCCGTTGAGCATGCTCACGCCGGCAACCAGCCGATTGCGACGGCCGCCGATTTCGCCCTCGTTGACGACGCGGGCGAAAGCGCCGTAGTCGCGATAGCGGTAGTCGAGCCACTGGAAGATCGGGTGCATCAGGTGGCGATCGACGCCGAATAGCCCGACGTCGATGGTCGAATTGCCGGCGCGGATCGTGGTTTTGCTGGCGATGCGGCCGGTGTCGATATTGCGCTGCCAGTCATTGACGACGTTGTCGGTCCACGCCGTCTTCGGGCTGGTGAGGGCGCTGCTCTTGGTCACTTCGCCGGGGATGCGCTGCCGGATGTGGTTGAAGTTGAGATACAGTCGCGTTTCGATGTTCTCGTTGAAGCGGTAACCGAAATTGGTGCTGAGGCGCTGGCCCTTGCCGTCGCTGTGGTCGCGATAGCCCTGGTTGGTGAAGTTCGACCCGGTGATGAAATAGTCGAACGGGCCGAAAGCCTTGCCGGAACTGGCCGCCTGGCGGAAATAGCCGAAACTGCCGGCGTCGAGCCTCCCTTCAAGTGCCGGGGCGTCGCGGCCGGTCGGCGTTGCGAAATTGATGGCACCGCCGAGCGAATTGGCGCCGTAACGCAGCGCGTTCGAGCCCTTGAACACCTCGGTGTAGCGATAGGCGGTCGGATCGATCTCCTGGAAGTCGCCGTAGCCGTCCGACGTGTTGATCGGAATGCCGTCGAGATAGAGCTGCGTGCTGCGCAGATGGAAGTTGCGCGACAGGCCGGAGCCGCGGATCGACAGGCGGGAATCATCGCCCCATTTCGGTTGTGCCCAAACGCCGGGCGTCCAGTCGACGACGTCCTTGATGGTTTGTGCCGGCGCATTCTTGAATGCGGTGTCGGGGATGACCTCGACAGCACCCGGCGTTTGTCGCAGTTCGCGCTCCGCGCCGGCGGTGCCGGGCGACACCAGCGACGTATTTGCATCTCCCTGGACGACGACTTGAGGCAGATGAACAGTTGATTGAGCATAGGCAGGCGAAGCCAGCGTAATCGCGCATAGCGATACGCAGCCGAGCCAACGGCTGTTGAGCATAATTCCGGTCCTTTCCACAAACGATGAGCGTGCGACGAAAACGTCGCGTTACGTTCAGACGTTGTGGAGCGGGGGACCGCGGGCGAGGCCGGGAGAGAAATCGACGGTCGTCGTGTGTGCGGCGTCGGAAGGGTGCAGAACGCGCAGCAGGCGGCCGGGCGCGAGAATGCCGGCCAATACGCTATCGACGCTGTTCGATGCCGCAGGCGTGGTGCTGCACAGGCTGCAGTGGTCGCAGGCCTTGCTAGGCTTCGCCGGTTGTCCGTCGGGCGTTTGAGCGGCCGTCTGGTCGGCGGTTTGCGCGAGGCTGTGGCAGATGGCGGAGAGGGGATCGAACGACCCGACAGCAGGCACGGGAGCCAAGGCGGCCCAGAGAATCGTGTTCAGCGCGACGAGGTACATCGCGAGAACCGATATCCACTGACGCCAGCCCAGACGCATTCCGATACCCCCGAACATTTACGTATCATTAACTTCTGGTCGGTGCCAGCCCATCAAGCGCCGCAGGGCCGCGGAAGATGTGCGAATGCACCGGCAAAATCGCATGGGACCCGTGTTTAATCAGCGGTTAACCGCCCGGTCGCTATCGTAAACACATCCTAAACGGCGCCCGACTCGGGCCGTCCCGAGTCCAATGAAGCGCCAAGGCGATAACGGGGGAAGTGGCGGATGTGCGGATTTGCGGTCGCGATCGGTTGGTCTGACGCCGAACTCACTGTGGCGCGTCTGATCGACGGCATCCTGCATCGCGGCGACGTTACCGATCCCCTGTTCAAGCCGTTCCCGAACGTCGCGATGTGCACGCGGCGCCTGCGCATCGTCGATGCCGAGCACGGCATCCAGCCGCAGATTTCGTTCTTCGGCCGCCTGGCCGTTTCCTACAACGGCGAGATCTACAATCACGTCGAGCTGCGTCAGGAACTCGAAGAGATGGGTGTCGGCTTCCGCACCCAGTCCGACACCGAAGTGCTGGCCAATGCGCTGCAGGTCTGGGGCCATCGCGCGCTCGAACGTCTCAATGGCATGTACGCCTTCGTCGCCGTCGATCTGGCGAGCGGCGAATTCCTGGCCGCGCGCGACCCGTTCGGCGTCAAGCCGCTTTATGTCATGCAGCAGGGTACGAGCTTCCTGTTCTGCTCGGAGATGAAGCCGCTGCTCGATGTCGTGCCGGTCGGCGACGTGATGCTGCTGCCACCGGGCTATGCCATGTCGAAGAAGGCGGTCGCGCGCTACCGCTCGCCGGTTTATCCGCGCGTCGATGTGCCGGTCGAAAGTTCGGCCCGGGTACTCGACGATATCCTGCGCGGTGCCGTCGAGCGTCGGCTTCCGCCGGGCCTGCCGGTCGCGACCTGGTTCTCGGGCGGCATCGATTCAACATTGGTCGCGCATTATACGCGGCAGTTTCGCGCGCAAGCGCCCGGCTATTTCGTCGGCGGACCGGACGCGCCGGACTATCGCTTCGCCGAGGCCTATGCCGAGAAGACCGGTTACGATCTGCGCCTCGTGCCGTTCGATACGCAGAGCAGTGAGGCTTTCGCCGCGATCGACGATGTCGTCACCGCCACCGAATCCTTCGAGCCGAACCTGATCCGCAGCGCGCTGGCATCGCTGGAAGCCAGCAAGGCCATGCACCGCGATGGCTTTCGCGTCGGGCTCTGCGGGGAGGGCGCGGACGAGTTGTTCGCGGGCTATGCCCCGCTTGAAATCACTTTCCACGAAAGCCCGGCCGACGGCGCGCAATGCCGCGACGAATGTCTGTCGCTGATGCACCGCGTCAGCCTGCAGCGGGTCGATCGCTGCTCCATGCGTCACTCGCTGGAAATGCGCGAGCCGTTCCTCGATCCCAACGTGGTCAACTACGCGCTCGGTCTCGCGCCGGAGGCGCTGGTGCGCGCCGTCGACGGCCTGCCGACCGGCAAGATGCCGCTGCGCGAACTCTACGATCTCTATCCGGAGCAGTTGCCGGCCGTGATCCGCGACCGCGCCAAGGTCGCCTTCGGCGAGGGCGCCGGCCTCGATCCGGGCCGGGACGGCTGGATGAGCCGCTTCGAGGACGTCTACTCGGACAACGACCTGCGCGATGGCCAGCAGGAATTCGCGGCCTTCAAGGTGCAGTCCAAGGAGGAGCTCTATTATCTGCGGCGGCTCGCCGCGGTGATCGACGTTTCCCGCGTGCCGCACCTGACCGACCGGGCCTGGATTTCCTTCCCGGTGGTCCAGCACCTCGAAAAGCTCAAGGCCTACGCGCATTTCAGCCTCTAGGCCCAAGCCGGGCCTTGTCTTTTCAGCGCCGATCCGCTTTCACTTTCCTCCCTGAATTCCCTCGAAAAGCCGGCTCCGACACCCATGCGCCTGTCCCGCTATTTCCTGCCTACGCTCCGCGAACCGCCCCGCGAGGCCGAGATCGTCTCGCACCGACTGATGCTGCGCGCCGGCATGATGCGCCAGGAAGCGGCCGGCATTTATGCCTTCCTGCCGCTGGGCCTCAAGGTGCTGCGCAAGATCGAGCAGATCGTCCGCGAGGAGCAGGACCGCTCCGGCGCCATCGAACTCCTGATGCCGACCATCCAGTCGGCCGATCTGTGGCGCGAGAGCGGCCGCTACGACGCCTACGGCAAGGAGATGCTGCGCATCCAGGATCGCCATGAGCGTGAAATGCTCTATGGGCCGACCAACGAGGAGATGATCACGGAGATCTTCCGCGCCTCGGTGCGCTCCTACAAGGATCTGCCGAAGAACCTCTATCACATCCAGTGGAAATTCCGCGACGAGGTGCGCCCGCGCTTCGGCCTGATGCGCGGCCGCGAATTCCTGATGAAGGACGCCTATTCGTTCGACGTCGAAGAAGCCGGCGCGCGGCACTCCTACAACAAGATGTTCGTCGCCTATTTGCGCACCTTCAAGCGCCTCGGCCTCACCTCGATCCCGATGCGCGCAGACACCGGTCCGATCGGCGGCAACTTGTCCCACGAATTCATCGTGCTGGCCGACACCGGCGAGTCACAGGTGTTCTGTCACAAGGACTATCTCGACATGGCGGTGCCGGACGAGAAGGTGAATTTCGACGACATTCCCGGTTTGCAAAAAACGGTCGATCAATGGACGTCGCTCTACGCGGCGACCGAGGACATGCACGAAGCCGACAAGTTCGCCGCCGTGCCGGCCGACAGCCAGGTTTCGGCGCGCGGCATCGAGGTTGGCCATATCTTCTATTTCGGCACCAAATATTCGCTGCCGATGAAAGCCGTAGTTGCCACTGCGGACGGCAAGGAAGTGCCGGTGCATATGGGCTCCTACGGCATCGGCCCGTCGCGTCTCGTGGCGGCGATCATCGAGGCCTCGCATGATGACGCCGGGATCGTATGGCCGGAGCCGGTTGCGCCGTTCAAGGTGGCGCTGCTCAACCTCAAGCAGGGCGACGCCGCGACAGACGGCGCCTGCGACCAGCTTTACGCCGAACTCACCGCCAGGGGCGTCGATGTCCTCTACAACGACATTGATGAGCGTGCCGGCGCCAAGTTCGCCAACGCCGATCTCATCGGCCTGCCGTGGCAGGTGATGGTTGGCCCGCGCGGGCTCGCCGAAGGCAAGGTCGAGATCAAGAACCGCAAGACCGGCGAGAAGGAACAGATGTCACCGGCTGCGGCGGTGGACTTGCTCGCGCGATAACGTCATTTCGGGGCGGCCGACAGGCCGAACCCGGAATCCAGCCGATATATGCGCCATTTTATCCGAATTCCGGGTTCGCTCGCCGTAGCGCGTCGAAGACGCGCGTAAACGCGCTGATCGTGTGCGCCCCGGGATGAGATTCTATAAACCTGTGGTCCCGCTTGGCTTTTTCACCCACGAAACCGCCCGAATCGTGTGAAAACCCAACCCAGATGGGGTTCTTCACCAATGCCTGAGCCGAGCGGCACGCGGCCTTTCTCCCAATACGAATGGATGCTGTCGCTGCGCTATCTGCGCGCGCGTCGCAAGGAGGGATTCATCTCGGTCATTGCCGGGTTCTCCTTCCTCGGCATCATGCTGGGTGTCGCCACCCTGATCATCGTCATGGCGGTGATGAACGGCTTCCGCGCCGAACTGCTGGACAAGATCCTCGGCCTCAACGGCCACCTACTGGTGCAGCCACTGGAAAAGCCGCTGACCGACTGGGACGAGGTCGCCGCCCGCATTTCCAAGGCGCAGGGCGTCAAACTGGCCGCACCGATCGTCGAAGGCCAGGCGCTGGCGTCGTCGCCATTCAATGCCGGTGGCGTGCTGATCCGCGGCATTCGCCTCAAGGACATGGAAGGTCTGCCGTCGATCATCAACAACATCAAGCAAGGCTCGCTCGGCGGCTTCGACGAGGGGCAGGGTGTTGCGATCGGAAGACGGCTCGCCGACCAGCTGTCGCTGCGCGCCGGCGACAACATCACGCTGGTCGCGCCCAGGGGCGCGGTGACCCCGATGGGAACGACGCCGCGCATCAAGGTCTACAAGATCGCCGCGGTGTTCGAGATCGGCATGTCGGAATACGACAGCGCCATGGTGTTCATGCCGCTGACGGAGGCGCAGGCCTATTTCAAC
>JAEZEY010000098.1 GCA_023432845.1 Pseudomonadota bacterium | reverse complement strand
ATATCACGCCTTTGGCACACGTTGGCGGCAGGGCCAGCGAGCGTCAAGGCGCCAGCCACGATATCCCAAAGCGGCAGGGAACACACGACATGCAAGGGCAGGAGCTCGATACGCGCCGGCGGCGTGCTGCTTATCGCGCGGGCCATCGTGGCACCAAGGAGATGGACTGGCTGCTCGGCCGTTATGCCGACGCGGTGCTGCCGACAATTCAATTGGCGGATCTTGAGTTGCTGGAACGCTTCCTGGCACTGCCGGACCCGGATCTGCATCAGTGGCTGCTGAACCCAAAGCTGGCCCAGAATCGCGAGTTTGATGGGCTCATCGCCGCGGTGCGCCGCTTCCACGATCTCGACGCCCTGCAACAGAACTAGATTTGAACCGGTCCGGCCGGCCCCTGGGATAGTGATGGATTCCGCAGTTCGACATGACATAACCCTGTCCGGTGCGCCGGAAGGGCTCGACGCCCTGGTGCTGGCGCGACTGGCGCGCGAGGCGGTCACGGCGTCCGGTTCCGGCATGGTGCTGCATATCGCGCGCGATGACCGCCGCCTTGATACGCTGCAGAACGGCGTTGCCTTCTTCGATCCCACCGTGCGCGTCATCGTGTTTCCGGCCTGGGATACGGTGCCCTACGATCGCGTCGGCCCCAATTCCGAACTCGTCGCCAAGCGCATGACAGCGCTTGCACGGCTGGTCGCCGGTGGCCGCCGCCAGCCGACCCTGATCCTCACCACTGTCAACGCCGTGCTGCAGCGCTTGCCGCCGCGTGATTTCGTGCGCCGCGCCATCCGCCAGATGGCGCCGGGCCAGCGCATCGACATGAACCTGCTGATCCAGCGGCTGACGCTCGGCGGCTACGTGCGCACCGGCACCGTGATGGAGCCCGGCGAATTCGCGGTGCGCGGCGGCATCATGGACCTGTTCCCGCCCGGCCGCAGCAAGCCGGTGCGGTTGGATTTCTTCGGCGACACGCTGGAAAGCATCAAGTCGTTCGATGCCGAGACGCAGCGTACGCAGAAGTTGATCCAGAAGCTCATTCTGCTGCCGGTCAGCGAGGTGGCGTTCGGGCCGGAAGCCGAGATGGTGTTCCGCCAGCGCTATGTCGAGCTGTGCGGCGGCGCGACGGGCGACGACCCGCTGTATCAGGCGATCAGTGCGGGTCAACGCTATCCCGGCATGGAGCAGTGGCTGCCGCTGTTCCATGACAAGCTGGAGACGCTGTTCGACTATGTCGTCGGCAGCGATGTCAGCTTCGACCATCTGGCCGATGAATCCGTCTCGCGCCGCTTCGAGCAGATCACCGAGCACTACGAGGCCCGCGTCGAGGCGCTGGAAACCGCGCGGTTCGGTGCCGATCCCTACAAGCCGGTACCGCCGGACCAGATGTTCATCTCGGGCAAGGAATGGCGGTCTTCTCTTGAGGCGTTCACGGTCCGGCGATTTACGCCGTTCGAGCAGCCCGGCAAGGCGGGCGTAGAAAGCCTGCGCGGCAAGCCGGGACGCACGTTCGCGCCGGAACGCACGGCGGATGGCGGCGATCTGTTCGGCGCCGTGGTCGGCCACATCCAGCGACTGCTGAGCGCCAACAAGCGTGTGCTGGTGGCAGCCTGGACACCGGGTGGGCGCGAACGGCTCGGCACGCTTCTCGCCAGTCACGGCCTCAAGGACGCACGCAAGGTCGACGGCTATCCGGACGCCATGGCGCTGCCCGGCGGGCTGCCGGCGCTGGCCGTGCTTGGACTGGAGCAAGGCTTCGAGACGCCCGAGCTGGCCGTCATCGCCGAGCGGGACATTCTCGGCGATCGTCTCGTGCGGCCGCGCCGCAAGGCCAAGCGCGCCGCCGACGTCATCACCGAGGCGACCAGCCTGTCTGTCGGTGACCTCGTCGTGCATGTCGATCACGGCATCGGCCGTTTCGCAGGCTTGCAAACGATTACAGCGGCGGGCGCGCCGCATGACTGCCTCGAGGTCGTCTACGCGGGCGGCGACAAGCTGTATCTGCCGGTCGAGAACATCGAGCTGCTGTCGCGTTACGGCGATGGCGACGGCACCCAGCTCGACAAGCTCGGCGGCGTCGCCTGGCAATCGCGCAAGGCGCGCATGCAGAAGCGGCTGCGCGAGATCGCGGCCGAGCTGATCAAGATCGCGGCGATGCGCCAGCTCAAGGAAGCGCCCGCCCTGGCGCCGCCGGCCGGCGCCTACGAGGAGTTCGCGGCGCGCTTCCCCTACGACGAGACCGAGGATCAACAGGGCAGCATCGAGGCTGTCATCGCGGATCTCGGATCGGGCCGGCCGATGGATCGCCTGATCTGCGGCGACGTCGGCTTCGGCAAGACGGAAGTTGCGCTGCGCGCCGCGTTCGTTGCCGCATTGTCCGGTGTGCAGGTGGCGGTCGTCGTGCCGACGACGCTGCTGGCGCGGCAGCATTTCAAGACATTCACGGAGCGCTTCAAAGGACTGCCGATTCGCATCGGTCAGGCCTCGCGTCTCGTCGCGCCCAAGGATCTGGCGGAAGTTCGTACATCACTTAAGAATGGCACGCTGGATATCGTTGTCGGTACGCACGCGCTGCTCGGCAAATCGGTAGAGTTCGCGCGTCTCGGCCTACTCATCGTCGACGAGGAGCAGCACTTCGGTGTCGCGCACAAGGAGCGTCTGAAGCAGCTTCGCGAGGACGTGCACGTTCTGACCCTGTCGGCGACGCCGATCCCGCGCACCTTGCAGTTGGCGCTGTCGGGCGTGCGTGAGCTGTCG
>JAEZEY010000071.1 GCA_023432845.1 Pseudomonadota bacterium | reverse complement strand
GCGGCGCCGAGCGCCGTCAGGGACTTTCGAAGACTGGTCATAGCGCACCTCCTGGGTTCGCCGAATGCTGGCGGGTGCCAGCTTGTCTGGAATGGACCTTCGAATTGAACGCGCCGTCCACGACTTTCCTGCGGCGCATCGCCGCAAAAAATAACGTGGCTCGTGAGGCCGAGGTTCCTGGGCGCAGTGTGAACGTAAACTGAACACCACGTACTGAAGACAAATTGGATTTCCGGCGGAACCGGCGTGATTGCGGAAAAATCGTGGCGGCAATGGAGGGCGACCGGGTAGCCGGTCGAGCACGCGCTGCAGGCCAGGCACCGGCGATGGTCGGTTTCATCGCCGCCTGGGCACCAACAGGCTGTGTCTCCGCCGCGCGCGCGAACGCTCGCGCCTCGCCTTCAGTCTTTGGCATTCTTCGGCTTGGGGGCCTTGCGGTCTGCCTTCGTGAGCTTGTTTTTGCGCTTGTCCTTGCTCTTCGTCTTGCCTTTGGCTTTGTTCTTCGCCTTTTCCTTGGTCTTGTTCTTTGACCTGGCCCCGGCGGCTTTGGCCTGCCGTTTAAGTTCGCGGCGCGCGCGCGCCGCCTTGCCGTCCGATGCCTTGAGTCCGGCCTTCTTCTTCGCCTTGCCCGCTTTCGCCGGCTTCACCTTAGTCTTGCCGGATTTTTTCTTGCCGGCAGCGCCTTTCGTCTTGGTGCTCTTGACGCGCCGCTTCTTGAGCGCGCGCGCGATCGCATGCCGAAGGAACAGCTTCTCCAGCGGATAGCTCAGGCGGCGGATGGCGGCCTTGAGTGGCAGCCAGTCGACGGCGACGATGTCGGGCATCAATTCGTGGCTGGGTTCCGGCTCAGCCTCCATGCGCCAGAACTGCACCACTTTTGGCCGGCCGCCGGCGCGGTAGGTGATGGCGCCGAGATATTCGTGCACCTCGACGCGATGGCCGGTTTCCTCGACGACTTCGCGGCGCGCGGCGGCGGCGGGGTTTTCGTCGCGCTTCAGCTTGCCGCGCGGCAGAACCCAGGCGTCGTCCTTCGAGCGCTGGACCACGGCGATGAGCTTGCCGGCGTCCTTGCGCACAACAATGCCGCCTGCCGCTTCGATGGTCTTGCCCGCCACGTCGTCGCTCCCGTCCCGCCGCGCCCATATTGGTTCGTCAGGGTCGATTCGGTTTAGCAAAAAACGCAGTCGCCGATCATCGAATAAATGCGTCTCGCCAGGAGCCGAGGGCAATTCCGCACAAATCGTTTTATGACAATCGCCTGTCACAAAACGCCGAACGACTCTCACGGTCGCCAGCGCATCCGGTTCACGGCGATGCCGGAGACCGGGTTCTTGTCGTCGCCGTCATAAACAAAGCCGTGCTTGGCGTAGAAGGCGATGGCGCGGGCATTGTTCTTGTTGACCAGCAGAGTAAGTCCCGCGGGCGAGCGTCGTTTCGCCTTGTCGAGCAAAGCACGGGCAAGCCCCGAGCCCCAATGCTCCGGCGCGACGACGATCTGGTCGAGATACTGCGTCTTCGGATCGACCGTGACAAAGCCGGCGAGAGCTCCCCCGGTTTCTGCAACGACGATATCGCATGCCGGCACCAGTTCGTTGCGCCAGCGCTCGCGCCACCAGCCGACACGGGCGTCGAAGTCGATGTGCGGATAATGCTGCGCCCAAGTGCGCCGCCACAGTTCGATAGCGGCGTCCTCGTCGGCGGCAGTGTAGGGACGGAGGTCCATCACGCCGCGCGCTTGAGCTGCGCCTGCAACTGCCGCAGCACGACGATGATGCCGGTGCGATCGCAGCGGATGGCGCCGTAGCGGAGCGCCCGCTCGCGCTCGACCGCGGTCAGATCGTAATGCGGCTTCGTCGTCTTCGGCGGGCCCTGATAGGACGGCCGGTGCAGCCCGAGTTCGCGCGCGAAGCGGTGCAGCTCATCGATGTTATCGGCCAGCAGATGACACCACTTGCGGCCCCAGCGGCTCCAGATCGGATCGTCCACGTAGACGGACATTTGTCTTCTACCGCTCCGTCAGCTTGAACTCAATGCGGCGGTTGCGGCGATAGGCTTCTTCGCTGGTGCCGGGATCGAGTGGCTGGAATTCGCCAAAGCCGGCAGCGAGCAGATGCTGCGGCTCGATGCCCTTGGTGGCCAGGTATCTAACGACAGCGATGGCGCGCGCAGCCGACAGGTCCCAGTTCGACTTGAACTGGCCGGCACCGCTGATCGGCCGGATGTCGGTGTGGCCGTCGACGCGCAGCACCCAGGGGATATCGGCCGGGATCTTCGCGCCGATCTCGAGCATCGCCGCTGCGATCTTGTCGATCTCCGGCAGCGCTTCGGGTTTCAGGTCGGCCTTGCCGACGTCGAACAGAAGCTCGGACTGCAGCACGAAGCGGTCGCCGACGATGCGGATATCGGGGCGATCGCCGATGATCTGTCGCAGGCGGCCGAAGAAGTCGGAGCGGTAGCCCTTCAGTTCCTCGACGCGCTGGGCCAGCGCCAGGTTGAGGCGCTGGCCCAGATTGGCAATCTGCGACTGCGCTTCCTTGTCCTTCTTCTCGGATGCCTCGAGCGCGGATTCGAGCGCGGCGAGCTGGCGGCGGAAGGCGGCGATCTGCTGGTTGAGGATTTCGACCTGCGCCAGCGCGCGCGCCGAGATTTTCTTCTCGCCTTCGAGTTCGGTGGCGAGATCCGAAGCCTTGCCCTGCGCCTCGGCGAGCCCAGCGCCCGATCCCTCGGCGATGCCGCGGTAGCGGTCGCGGTCGCTTTCAGCGGTGGCGAGCGAAGCGCGCAGTTGCGCCATCTGCTGCTCGAGGTCGCCCTTATTCGATGTCTCCATCGACAGGAGCTCGGTGAGCTGCGCGATCTGGGCGTTGAGGCGCTGCAGCGCGGTGTCCTTGCCGGAAATTTCCTGCTGCAGAACGAACTGCACCACGACGAAGACGGTGAGGATGAAGATGATGCTCAGGATCAGCGTCGACAGGGCGTCGACGAAGCCGGGCCAGTAGTTCATCCCGCTTTCGCTGCGGCGGTACTTCGCAAGGGCCATTGTCAGTTTACTCGCTTCAGCGCTCGGCGCGCTCGCGCACCATCACTTCGAGCAGTTTCTTGATCTCGCGCTGCTGTTCAGCCTGGCCGTCGACCCAGTCGCGGATCATCTGCTGCTCGGTGCGCATGTGATGGACGAGGCCCTGGATCGCCTCGGCCAGATTGGCCATGGCAACGGAAGCCTGCTTGCCCGAGCCGGTCTGCTCGACGGCGTCGCGAAGCTTCTCGATGGCGCCGCGCATTTCCATTGGCATCGCGGCGACCGTGCCCGACGGCTCGGCGGCCTGATCGTAAACGGTGGTGGATAGCCAGTCCTCGAGCTCAGTGTAGAAACGGTTCTGCGCCTGGCTTGACTGCAGGTCGAGAAAGCCGAGCACCAGCGAACCGGCCAGACCGAACAGTGACGACGAGAACGAAATGCCCATGCCGGACAGCGGCGCGGCGAGACCGTCGCGCAACGTGTCGAACATCGAAGCGGCGTCGCCGCCGGGCTTAAGGCCCTGAATGACATTGCCGACCGAACTGACGGTTTCGATCAGGCCCCAGAAGGTGCCGAGCAGGCCGAGGAACACCAGCAGGCCCGTCATGTAGCGCAGGATATCGCGCGCCTCGTCGAGACGGGTGGCAATCGAATCGAGAATCGAGCGCATGAGCTGCGGCGACATCGCCATGCGGCCGACGCGGCTGCCGAGAATCGCGGCCATCGGCGCCAGCAGCACCGGCGGGCGTTCGACGGCGAGGCCGGGGTCGGCGAGGCGGAAATTGTTGACCCAGGCTATTTCCGGATAGAGCCGTGCCACCTGACGGATCGCCAGCAGGATGCCGATCAGCAGCACCGCGATGATCACGCCGTTCAGGGCCGGATTGGCCATGAAGGCGGTCTGGATCGGCTTGTAGAGCAGGAAGGCGATCAGGCCACCCAGAATTATGAACACCAGCATCCGAAACAGGAAGATGCGGGGCGAGGACAATTTCAGGGGATCGACGTCTTTTGCCATCAGTCTGCGGGGCCTTGCTTGCCAGGGCCGGCGGGTCGAATCCGGCGCGTCAAAGTCGCCGGTCAATATGGCACAGACCGGTGACAAGGAAAAACGATCCGGCAGGCCCGGCGGAACCCATAAATCCGCGGATTGGGTTGAAATTGCGGTCGCGCGTTACGCGCGGGGCGAAGCAATCACGCCGCCTTGAGAACCCGCACGAGGTCCTTGCAAATGGTCTCGTTGCCGGCCACGACCGAGCCCTTGTCGAGCATCTGGTCGACACCCTCGCAATCGGAAATGTAACCGCCGGCCTCGCGCACGAGGATGATGCCCGCGGCCATGTCCCACGGACTGAGGTCACGCTCCCAATAGCCGTCGATGCGGCCGGCGGCGACCCAGGCGAGATCGAGTGAGGCGGCGCCGAAACGGCGCAGGCCCGCGACCTGCGCCTGCATCGCGCCGGTCTCGCGCAGACCGAGGGCGAGGTCGCCGCGGCCGCGATGCGGCAGGCCGCAGGCGATCACCGCGTCGGACAGCGCCTTGCGGCCGGCGACGCGAATGCGATTGTCATTGAGGAAGGCGCGCTTGCCCTTCTCGGCTATGAACAGCTCTTCGTTCGCCGGATTGTAG
>JAEZEY010000061.1 GCA_023432845.1 Pseudomonadota bacterium | reverse complement strand
GGCTTGACCCGCGCATCCCGCTTAGGAACGCATTGCCCGTCTTAGCGAGATGGCCGGATCAAGTCCGGCCATGACGTTGTGGCTACCTGCCCGTTCGCTACTTCTTCTTCCAAACTTCGGTGCCCTTGGTGCCGGCGTCGGTGCGGCGCCACCATTTGCCTTCGAGCGAGCCGTCCGGCTTGATGTCCATGACCATGATGACGACGCGGCCGTCCGCGAGCGAGCCGACGAACAGCTTGCTACCTTCGACCTGACCGATGCCGACATATTTTCCGCCATCCCATTTCAGTTCGAGCGCGCCGCTCTTGTCCATCGTGACGGCGAGCGTTCCCTCTCCGTCATATTTGCTGCCGTCGGTCTCGGTGCCGGTCACGACATAGTTGCCGAGCACCTTGCTATTGTCCTGGGCGAAAGTCGGCGTCACCGCGGTGACAAGGCCGAGCAGCGCCAGTCCAAAGATCGATTTCATGAAAGCCCCCTGATAATGAACCGGGGGAACCTATCGTCGTTCAGCGACGATTCCAATAAACGGCATATTTATATTTACAGGATTTCAGCGGCGGCCGAACAACCGCTCGATGTCCCCGAGCTTCAATTCGACGTAGGTGGGGCGGCCGTGATTGCACTGGCCGGAGTTCGGCGTCGATTCCATCTCTCGCAGCAGCGCGTTCATCTCGTCGGGCTTGAGGCGGCGCCCGGCCCGCACCGAGCCGTGGCAGGCCATGGTCGCCGAGACATGCAGCAGGCGGCGCTCCAGCGGCAATGAGTCGTCCCACTCGGCCATGTGCTCCGCGAGATCAGTGACGAGGCCGCGCACATCGACATCGCCGAGCAGCGACGGCGTCTCGCGCACCGCCACCGCGCCCGGCCCGAAGGCTTCCAGCACGAGGCCGAAGCGCTCAAGATCGCTGGCGCCCGCCACGAGCCGCGCCGCGTCGCCCTCGTCGAGTTCGACGATCTCCGGGATCAGCAAAATCTGCCGGGCGATGCCGGTTTTATCGAGCGCCGCCTTCATGCGTTCATAGACGATGCGCTCATGCGCGGCGTGCTGGTCGACGATGACGAGGCCGTCACACGTCTGCGACACGATATAGGTCTCGTGGATCTGCGCCCGCGCCGCGCCGAGAGGCTGCTCGATCAGCTCGGCCGCCGGTGCGAAGCTTTCGACCCTCGCATCGGCCGACGGCGCGCCGACGTCGAAGGCTGCCTGCGCGACTTCCTCAAAACCAAGCGCGACATTGCCCTGCGTCGGCGACCACGGCGTCGGCCGCGACGGCGAGTTGCGCCAGTCATAGGGCGCGCGCCGCGCCATCGTCACCGGGCGGAACGCCGCGATGGTCGCGCCGCCGCCGGTCGAGGCCGCGCGCTGGCTATCGCGCGCCAAAGCATGTTTCAGCGCGCTGACGATCAACCCGCGCACCAGTCCGGAATCGCGAAAGCGCACTTCGGTCTTGGCAGGATGCACGTTCACGTCGACTTCGCTGGTCGGCAGCGTGATGAACAACGCCAGCACCGGATGGCGGTCGCGCGGCAGGTAATCGGCATAGGCACCACGCACGGCGCCGGCGAGCAGTTTGTCGCGCACCGGCCGGCCGTTGACGAACATGTACTGGCCGAGCGAATTGGCCCGCGATAGCGTCGGCAGTCCGGCGAAGCCCTCGACGCGCACGCCGTCGCGCTCGGCCTCAATCGCGATGGCGTTGGCGCGGAAGTCCGCCCCCAGCACGTCGCCGAGCCGCACCAGCGGCTCCTCCTCGCCGGCCGCGCTCCAACTGACCGGCGTGCGCTCCTCGCCCGCCAGCGTGAAGGTAACATCGGGCCGGCTCATCGCCAGCCGACGTACCACCTCGCGCACCGCCTCGCCTTCGCCGCGGTCGGTCTTGAGAAATTTCAGTCGCGCTGGCGTCGCGTAAAATAGATCGCGCACCTCGATGGTGGTGCCCTGCGACAAGGCCGCCGGTTTGATCTCGGACTTGTCGCCGGCATCGACGGTGAGCGACCAGGCGTGCGGCTCGCTCAGGTGCCGCGTCGTGATGGTGAGCCGCGCCACCGAACCGATCGACGGCAAAGCCTCACCGCGAAAGCCGAGCGTGTGGATGGCGAGCAGGTCGTCACCGTCGAGCTTGGAGGTGGCGTGGCGCTCGACGCAGAGTTCGAGGTCGGCGCGCGTCATGCCGGCGCCGTCATCGGTGACGCGGATCAGGCGGCGGCCGCCGCCGTCGGTCAGCACGTCGATACGGCGCGCACCGGCGTCGAGCGCGTTCTCGACCAGCTCCTTGACGACGCTGGCCGGGCGCTCGACCACCTCGCCGGCGGCGATGCGGTTGACGACGGCTTCGGACAATTGGCGGACGGGCATCAATTTCGGCCTGATTCGGGACTGACGGCCAATCTACTGGCCGAAAACGCCCCCCGCGAGGCGGCGGGCGGCGCTGTACCCATTATCCCAGAGGTCCGAAGAAAAACGTCGTCCCGGGCGAGCGATAGCGAGACCCGGGACCCATATCCACCGTCCTATCGAGACGACACGGCGTATGGGTCCCCGCCTTCGCGGGGACGATGGGGAGGATCAGTCCCACCGCGCCCTGCCGCGCCCGGCCTTGATCTCGCTGCGGCGCTTCTTGCCCTCGACCCGCTTCTTCTTCTCGGATTTCGGCACCTTGGTCTCGCGGCGCACGGTGGGCTTCACCGCCGCCTGGCGGATCATGTCGAACAGCCGCTCGCGGGCCTCGGCGCGGTTGCGCGACTGGTCGCGGTATTCCTGCGCCACGATGACGATGACGCCGTCCTTGGTCAGCCGCGAGCCGGCAAGCTTCATCAGGCGGATGGCGACGTCGTTCGGCAACGACGGCGAGCGCCGCGCGTCGAAGCGCAACTGCACCGCCGACGACACCTTGTTGACATTCTGCCCGCCGGGCCCCGAGGCGCGCACAAAGCTTTCCTGAAGCTCGGAGTCGTCGATGGCGATGGTGGGGGTGACCTGGTGCATGACTCATCGGCCTCATGGTGAGGAGCCCGCAGAGCGTAGCGAATGCGGGCGTCTCGAACCATGGGGCCGCCCCATCCTTCGAGACGCGGCCTACGGCCACTCCTCAGGATGAGGCGGATTTGGGCTACGCCGTCAAATACTTCTTCGCCAGCACCTTGCCCTCTTCCACCGCCGGCTGGTCGAAGGCATCGACGCCGAGCAGATGCGCGGCGATGATGGTCTCGAGCATGAAATGCATGAGCAGTTCGCCCATGCTCTGCTCGTCGATCACCGGCAGATGAATGGTGCGCACCGGGCAGCCGTTCTTTGCCAAAGTCTCGGCGGTGGCGCGGCCCTGCGCCGCCACGAGATCGCCGATCGCCTTGCCGCCGAAATCCGGCTCACCGGCGACCTTGGACAATTCCTTGTCCATGCGCGGGCCCTTGCCGGCGCGGTCGGTGGTGATGACGGTGAAGAGCTTGTCGCGCGGCCCGGCGATGAAAAGCTGCAACTGGCTGTGCTGATCGACCGGTCCGAGCGCGCCGATCGGCGTCGTGCCCTTGCCATCCTTGCCGAGGCTTTCGGCCCAGAGCTGCACGTACCAGCGCGTGAAACGTTCCAACCGGCCGGCATAGGCCATGACGACGCTGATGCCCTTGTTCTTGGTCTCAGCCAGCGCGACCGACAGCGCGGCGCCGACCGCAGCGGGCACGTCCTTTGCCTTTTTCTTCTCCAGCACCGGCTTGAGCGCCAGCGCCGCGCCGGCGCGCACCGCGACGACGTCGAGGCCAAGCATCGCCGCTGGCAGCAGCCCGACATTGGTCAGCACCGAGAAACGGCCGCCGACGCCGGTGTGGTGTTCAAGCATCGGCACCTTGACCCGTCCGAGGAGATCGCGCAGGCCGTTTTTCTTGCCGGCCTTGGCCGGCTCGGTGAGGCCGAGGAAGATATCGGGAATCCGCGGCCCGAGGCTCGCTTCATGCAACGCCGAGAGAACGGCGATGGTCTGCATTAGCGTCTCGCCGGTGCCGCCGGACTTCGAGATCGAGACGAAGCGCGACGTCGGCAGCGGCAACCTGTCGAGCAGCGCGCCGAAAGTGTCGGGATCGAGATTATCCATGAAGTGCAGCCGCGGTCCGGGGCGCAGGGCGCCGACGCCCGGCACCATGTGGCCGGCGAGCTGCGCCAAAGTCTGGCCGCCGAGCGAGGAGCCGCCGGTGCCGAGCAGCACAATGTCGGTGGCGCGGTCGGCCAGCGCGCGAGCGGTATCGCGCAGCTCCGGCAGGTCGGATGTCATCCCGGCGAGGTTGAGCAGCGGCAGACCGCCTTCGGCGTGTTGGGCGCGCAGCCAGTCGAGCGCGCCTTCGGCGCGTTCGAGGGCCGCGTCGAGGGCTTCGGCGGATACGCCGTGCTGGCCGATATTGTCGTGAAGCGCGCTATCGATGGACTGGATCAGGGGCATGACGGAGAGACTACCGGAAAATCATGAAACTAATAACGCTCGCATCGCGCAAATGTTCACTGCGTGCTCGACGCCAGTCCCTTCGGCCGGCCGGCGATTGTCACCAGCATGCCGCCGTCGAACAGGCGCTTGGCGGCGCGTTTGGCGTCGGCGAGCGTCACGGCGTCGATCATGGCGCCGCGGCGGCCGATGTAATCGATGCCGAGATTGTCGAGCTGGATCTGGGTCAACTGCCCGGCGATCTTCGACGAGGTGTCCAGCGACAAGGGATAGGCGCCCTTGAGATAATCCTTGGCGGCGGCGAGCTCTTCGGCCGTCGGCCCCTCCTCCGCCATGCGTCTGGTCTCGGCTTCGATGATCGACAAGGTCTCCGCCGTGCGGTCGGCGCGGGTCGCGGTGCCGCCGATATACAGGGCCGCGGACTTGAACCAGACGAGGCTCTCCGACACGCCATAGGCCAGGCCGCGCTTCTCCCGCACTTCCTTGTAGAGCCGCGACGAGAAGGTGCCGCCGCCGAGGATGTGGTTGACGATATAGGCCGCCATGAAGTCGGGGTCGTTGCGCTGGATGCCGGCGCCGCCGAAGGTGATGACCGCCTGCGGCACATCGACATCGGCGACGATGCGGCGGCCGAGCCCGGCCAGCTTGGCCTCCGGCACGGGCCTCAGATCGTTCTTCTCCGGCAGCGAGCCGAATGCCTTGTCGATCAGCTCGCCGGCGGCCTTGGCGTCGATGTCGCCGACGATCGAAATCGTCAGGCCGCTGCGGGCGAACACCCGGCGCGTGTAGTCGCGCAAATCGGTGACCACGATCTCCGGGACGCTCTCCAGCGTGCCCTTGGTCTCGCGACCGTAAGGGTGATCAGGAAACGCCGTGCTCCACCAGGCGCGGCTGGCGATAGTGTTGGGATTGGTGGTGTCGCGGCGCAGCGCCGAGATCTGCTGCGCCCGCACGCGCTCAACCGCATCGCTGTCAAAGCGCGGCTGCGACAGCGCCAGCCGCAGCAGCTCGAAGGCCTCGTCGCGGTTGTCGTTGAGCACGCGCAGCGAGCCGTAGAACTGGTCGCGCGTCGCGCTGAACGACAATTCGATGGCGCGCCGCTCCAGCCGGTCCTGAAAGGCCTTGCTGTCGAGTTCGCCGGCGCCTTCGTCGAGCGTGCTCGCGACCAGATTCGCCGTGCCGGCTTTTGCGGCGTCGTCCTGCGCCGAGCCGCCGGCGAAGGCGTAGCTCATGGCGACCAGCGGCACGGTCTTTTCGCGCACCAGCCAGGCCTTGATGCCTTTCGGGCTGACGATCGTCTCGATTGTCACGGCGCCGGCCGGCATCATGCCGACGAGCGCGACGGCGGCGGCGCTCGCGACGGCAGCGATGATGCGCTTCATGACCGCTTCCCTCCGGCGCTGACCGGCTGAACCCGCTCAGCCTTGCCGGCGGCAGCCGCCGTCTCGTCCTTGACGAGATAGCCGGTGACCGAACGGCGCTTGTCGAGCCAGTCGCGCGCCGCCTCCTGCACCTGTGCCGCGGTCACGGCGCGGATGCGCTCAGGCCATTTCTGCACGTCCTCGACCGTGGCGCCGCTCATCAGCGCCTGACCGTACCAGCGCGCCATGGTGGCCTGGTTGTCTTGGGCGTAGATCGCGTCGGCGATCAGCCGTGACTTGGAGCGCTCGATTTCGTCGTCGGTGACGCCGTTCTCGGCGACGGTGGCAATGACGGCGTCGGCCGCGGCTTCGAGGTCGTTCAGGCTGACGCCGCGGGCCGGCACGCCATAGACCGAGAACTTCGTCATGTCGTACGCGGACGAGTCGTAATAGGCGCCGGCGCTCACCGCGACCGGCTTGTCGACCACCAGCGCCTGGTAGAGCCGGCTGTTCGAGCCGGTGCCGAGCACATGGGCCAGCACTTCAAGCGCTTCGGTTTCACCGGCCTTGGCCAGACGGAATGACGGCACGAGATACGAGCGCTGCATCAGCGGCTGCTCGACGCGCGGGTCGGCAAGCGTCAGCGACCGTGCCGCGGCGGGCGGCGGCTCCTGCGGACGGTTGCGCAAGGCAACGTCAGCCACCGGCTTGATCTGGCCATAGGTGTCCCGCGCGAAGGTCAGCGCCTGTTGCGGGTCGACATCGCCGGCGACGATGACAACGGAGTTGTTCGGCGCGTAGAAGCGCTTGTAGAACGCGATCGCATCCTCGCGCGTCAGGCCTTCCATCTCATGACGCCAGCCGATGATCGGGCGGCCATAGGGCGAGTTGAGGAACAGCGTGGCGTCGAGCTGCTCGCCAAGGCGCGCCCGCGGATTGTTCTCCATGCGCTGGTTGCGCTCCTCGAGGATGACGTCGCGCTCCGGCAGCACCACCGCGTCGGTGAGTTGAAGACCGGTCATGCGGTCCGCCTCGAAGCTCATCACCTCCTTGAGCTTCTCGCCCGGCACACGCTGGTAGTAACCAGTGTAATCGCTGGAGGTGAAGGCATTCTCCTGGCCACCCATGCGGGCAACCACCGCGGAGAACTGCCCCGCCGGATGCTTGGCGGTGCCCTTGAAAAGAAGATGTTCGAGAAAATGTGCGAGACCCGACTTGCCCGGCGTCTCGTCGGCAGCGCCGACCTTGTACCAGATCATGTGCGTCACGACCGGCGCACGGC
>JAEZEY010000025.1 GCA_023432845.1 Pseudomonadota bacterium | reverse complement strand
GTGTCGGTGAGTATCGTATTGTCCGAGCTCGAGCGTCAGGTGCTCGAATTGCGCGACGACCTGCGCAGCGGACGCGGCGTCGCTACCGGCGCGCATCTCAAGACCATCCACGATTCCGCGCGCGGCTTGCGCACCGAACTCGATCTGCCGGTCGACTCTACCTGGGGGCGCACCTTGTCCGGACTGCGCGGCCAGATCGGCGAAACCCTGCGCGCGGAGATCGAATCCATGCCGGGCAGGGTGCGCCGGCTGCTGCGCGTCCGCTCCGCCGCCAACATCGCGCCGAAATCCACGGTCGACGAACAGGACGCGGCCGAGACCGAAGCTTTGGTGTCATTCGTTGGCACCTGCCGCCATTTCGCCGGCGAACTCGCCATCAACGAAATGACGCAGCGGGCCTATTCCGACCTGCAGCAGTTCCTCGACAGCAACATGAGCACCCTGATCGACGCGCTGCGCCAGTCGGGGCCGGGGGAGCGGCCATTCCGCAAGTCCCAGGTCGACGTCGCGGTGCGGCTGTGTGCCCTGGTGTTCGGCAAGGACTACGCCGTCCAGTTCGCCCGGGCGGCCGAAATCGCGGCCGCCAGCGCCGAGGGCGGCGCCAAGGGCGCCCGGGCCGCGAGCGCCTGAGTCCGGCCTGGACGTCAGAACGCCGATTCAAGGCCCGAATCGCAGCTTTTTCGCCGCAGCCGCAATTGATTTTGCTCATTGCCGCCACGATCGCGGCTGATGTATTGCCCTATACTAATTTAAGGGAGCAGGCGGAGGCGCCGTTTCCCGCCCGCACGGAATCCATCCTCCGATGAGCCTCTGGTTTGTGTTTGCGCTGATGACGGCTGCGGCAATCTTCGCCGTGCTGTGGCCGCTCGGCCGTCGTCCGGCGGTGCAGGGCGGCAGCGACCTCGCCGTCTATCGCGATCAACTCGACGAGATCGCGCGGGACCGCGCCGAAGGCCGTATCGGCAAAGCGGAGGCGGACGCCGCGAGGACCGAAGTGTCGCGGCGGCTGATTGCCGCCGCCGACGCGGCGGAGAAGGAAGCGCCTTCATCCGGGGCCGCACCGGTCTGGCGGCGGCGCGCCGCTGCGCTCATCGGCCTGGTGTTGTTGCCGATCGGCGCCAGCGCGGTCTATCTCGCGCTCGGCTCGCCGCAATTGCCAGGCCAGCCGCTCGCCGAGCGCCGCGCCGCCGTGCAACAGGACACGTCGATCGACACGCTGATCGCCCGCGTCGAGGCGCATCTCGAGAAAAATCCGAACGACGCGCGCGGCTATGAAGTCGTGGCGCCGGTCTATCTGCGCATGGGGCGCTTCGCCGATGCCGTGAATGCAAGGCGCAAGGTGATCGCGCTTGCCGGCGAGAATGCGCAGCGGCAGGCCGATCTCGGCGAGGCCCTGGCCGCGCTTAGCAATGGCGTCATCACCGCCGACGCCAAGGCAGCGTTCGAGCGCGCGCACGAACTCGACCGCAACGATCTAAAGGCGTTGTACTTCATCGGCCTTGCCGCCGAGCAGGATGGCGACCGCAAGAAGGCCGCCGCGATCTGGCTGTCGATGCTGAAGGATGCGCCCGCCGATGCGCCGTGGGCGCCGATGGTAAGCGAGGCGCTGACCCGCGTCGGCGGCGTGCCGCCGAAGCCAGCCGAGGCATCGCCCGCGCAACCGGGTCCGAGCGCCGACGATGTCGCTGCGGCGACGCAGATGAGCGACGAGGATCGCGGCGAAATGATCCGCGGCATGGTGGCGCGTCTCTCCGACCGGCTGAAGGAAGACGGCAGCGATGTCGCCGGTTGGCAGCGTCTGCTGCGCGCCTATATGGTGCTCGGCGACCGCGACAAGGCGAAAGACGCGGCGGGTGATGCCAAAAAAGCGCTGGCCGCCGATCCCGACAAGCTGCGCCAGATCGACGAGACGATTAAAAGCATGGGACTCGAAGGATGACGCGCAAGCAACGGCGGCTGACGATGATCGGCGGCGGGCTCGCGGTGCTCGGCGTGGCCGCTGCGCTCGTGCTGTTTGCGCTGAAGGATTCCATCGTCTTCTTCAATTCGCCGTCCGACGTGGTCGAAAAGCAGTTGCCGGCCGGCTCGCGCATCCGCATCGGCGGGCTGGTCGAGCCCGGCAGCCTCGAAAAGGGCGATAACCTGCAAGTGCGATTCAAGGTGACCGATGGCGCGCATCAGGTCGCGGTTCATTACAAGGGCATCCTGCCCGATCTGTTCCGCGAGGGGCAGGGCGTCGTCACCGAGGGCAAATTGGAGCCGGGCGGCACGCTCGCGGCCGACTCAGTGCTGGCCAAGCACGACGAGAACTACATGCCGCGCGAAGTGGTCGATGCCCTGAAGAAGACCGGCCGCTGGCAGGAGGGCGAAATGCGCACCGACGCGCATGTCGTCAAGGACAATGTCGTCAAGGATGGCGAGGGGAAAAAGCCATGACCCCGGAAGTCGGCCATTACGCGCTGGTGCTGGCGCTCGGGCTGTCGCTCATTCAGGCGATCCTGCCGCTCTATGGCGCGCAGACGCGCGACGGGGCGCTGATGCGGCTCGGCTCGTCGACGGCGATCATGCAATTCGTGTTCGTGGCACTTTCATTCGCGGCGTTGACGACGGCCTATGTCACTTCGGACTTCTCGGTCGCCAATGTGTTCGAGAACTCACACTCGACCATGCCGCTGATCTACAAGTTCACCAGCGTCTGGGGCAACCACGAAGGCTCGATGCTGCTGTGGGTGCTGATCCTGGCTTTGTTCGGCGCGGCGGTCGCCGCTTTCGGCGCCAATCTGCCGGTGACACTCAAGGCCAATGTGCTGGCGGTGCAGGCCTGGATCGCCTGTTCGTTCTACCTGTTCATCCTGCTGACCTCGAACCCGTTCCAGCGGCTGCCGCGCGCACCGCTCGAGGGGCGCGACCTCAATCCGATCCTGCAGGACATCGGTCTCGCCATCCATCCGCCACTTCTTTATCTCGGCTATGTCGGCTTCTCGATCGCGTTCTCCTTCGCGCTCGCTGCGCTGATCGAAGGCCGCATCGACGCCGCCTGGGCGCGCTGGGTGCGGCCGTGGACCCTGGCCGCTTGGATGTTCCTCACCATCGGCATCTCCATGGGCTCTTACTGGGCCTACTACGAACTGGGCTGGGGCGGCTTCTGGTTCTGGGACCCGGTCGAGAACGCCTCGCTGATGCCGTGGCTGGCCGGCACCGCGCTGCTGCATTCGGCGGTGGTGATGGAAAAGCGCAATGCGCTGAAGATCTGGACCATCCTGCTCGCCATCCTCGCCTTCTCGCTGTCGCTGATCGGCACCTTCCTGGTGCGTTCCGGCGTCTTGACCTCCGTGCACACCTTCGCCACCGATCCGACGCGCGGCGTGTTCATCCTGTGCATCCTGATATTCTTCATTGGCGGCGGGCTGGGGCTGTTTGCCTGGCGCGCATCGCTGCTGCGGCAGGGCGGCATTTTCGCTCCCATATCGCGAGAGGGCGCGCTGGTCTTCAATAATCTGTTTCTGACGATCGCGTGTCTGACCGTGTTCGTCGGCACGCTCTATCCGCTGGCGCTTGAATCGCTGACCGGCGAAAAGATTTCGGTCGGCGCGCCCTTCTTCAATCTCACCTTTGCGCCCCTGTTTATCCCGCTGATGTTCGCCATGCCGTTCGGCACGCTGCTGGCGTGGAAGCGCGGCGATCTCTACGGCGTGACGCAAAGGCTGATGGCGGCATTCGGTGTCGGCATCGTCGCCATCGCGACCACTTTCGCCGCCACCGGCACGGAGCACGTGCTGGCGCCGTTTGGCATCGGGCTCGGCTTCTTCGTGATCTTCGGCGCGGTAATCGATCTGACCGAGCGGGTCGCGCTGTTCCGCCGGCCGCTTGGCACGTCGCTGTCCCGTGCCATCGGTCTGCCGCGGTCGGTCTGGGGCACCGCGGCCGCACATGCGGGCGTTGGCGTGACGCTGATCGGCATTGTCTGCGCCTCGACCTGGGGCACGGAGCGCATCGTCGCGGTCAAGGAAGGGCAGACCGTGTCGCTCTCCGGCTA
>JAEZEY010000516.1 GCA_023432845.1 Pseudomonadota bacterium | reverse complement strand
TTGGTCCACCGGGGGCTTTGCGGAGCAAACCTATAATCACCGCGCGCGGAACGCCGGAAGTTCGGCAATTCCGTGGTGACTAACTCGTGTGAATCTAACTCACACTCACACGAGGCTGCGGGGCTGCTTGAGCCCCGGCGTTCCGCGCGCCCTCGTTCTTCAAGGGGTGCTGGAAATGCGAAACGGGAATGCGGCCTGCCCGGGGCCGACCAAAGAACGCGGGCGATGACGCGCGTCCGGAGCCGGTCATCCCCGCGAAAGCGGGGATCCAGTAATCACTGAGCGACCGGGTTTACTGGATCGTCCGCTTTCGCGGACGATGACAGCGTCCTACGCAACGACTGTATCAGGACCCCGCGCTATGCCCTCACACCTCAAGCCCTTCGGCCTCGAGAATGGCGTACTGCACGAAATCGCGCATCGGCTGCCACGTCGCGCCGGTGTAGCCGGCGAGAATGCGGATGCGCACGACCTGGACGAGCTGGTTGTCGACGGATTTGGAATCGACCATGGCGTCCTGGGTGAAGGCGATCGCGGCGAGGCCGCAGGCCTTGGGATTCTGCGCTTCCTTGTTCACCGCGGCCATGGCCTCGTCGGCCTTGCGGCCGGTGGCGCGCAGTTCGAGAAAGCGCGCGGCCTGTTCCTGGCTGTCGCAGATCATGCCGACGCCCACCTTGGTGCCATCGTCGCCGCGGCTTTGCGCGTTGGCCGCGCTGCCGGCGATTACAAGCATCGCCACGCTGATGCACAATGCCGATGAAAATCGCATATGCCCGCTCCGCTTCGCTGTTGCCTCGCATCGCTTGCGATGCCTCAGCCAGCAAACGCCGCGGCGAAACGCCGGGTCCGGAGGGTCACGGGATTGTGAGGGAGCGCCCTGAACGAGATGGCCGGGTCGCGCCCTTCGGGCGGCCCGGCCATGATGGCAATAGTCGCGATGAAAGTGTGCGCTTACATCTGCTTCAGCAGCGCGTCGCCGCTGGTCAATTCGCACTTGCCCGGCGTGTCCTCGACATTGAGCGCCTTCACGGTGCCGTCCTCGACCAGCATCGAGTAACGCTTGGAGCGAATGCCGAGCACCGGCATGGCGCCGTCGAAATCCATGCCGACCGCCTTGGTGAATTCGGCGCTGCCGTCGGCGAGAAACTCGATCTTGCCGTCGCCGCCGGACTTCTCGGCCCAGGCCTTCATCACGAAGGGATCGTTGACGGATACGACGGCGACGTCGGCGCCCTTGGCTTTGAAGTTGGCGAGGTTGTTGAGGAAGCTCGGCATGTGCAGGTTCGAGCAGGTCGGCGTGAAGGCGCCGGGCACGGCGAACAGCGCCACCTTCTTGCCCTTGAACACCTCGTCGGTGGTCTTCGGCTTGGGGCCCTCGCTCGTCATCACGCGAAACGTTGCAGCGGGCAGTTTGTCACCGACCTTGATCGTCATGGTTTTCCTCTCGTCCTTGGCTCTTTGGCGGATTGCGATACCGGGCGGGAAACTAGGCTGTCGATTGGAATGAGTCGAGGCCCGTCAGTCGAGCCGCGCCGTCACTTCATAGGCGCGGTCGCCCTCGACCACCGTGAAGGTGAGATCGGTGGGCTTCTTCGGGTCGGCGCCCGGCGGCAGGCCGTCGAGCTCGAAGCCGAAATGCCGGCGGCCCGCCGGCGCGCCCTGCGCCGGCTTGGGGATGGGCAAGGCCCATTCCGGCGACGGCCCTTCGGCGAAGATCTGCATCGGCGCATCGCCGCCCGCCTTGAGATCGACCGCGACCAGCGGCTTCGCCCCATCGTTGACCCGGCGCAGCGACAGCCCGACCGTGGCGGCATCGACCTTCTTCGGCAGGCGCGCTTCGGCGGCCTTGAGCGCGGCATCCTGCGTGCTCGGCGCGGCGCCAACCGGCAGCTCGGCCTTGCCCTCGGCCGGCACGCACAATTTCTCGCACACGGCGTATTCGATCTTGAGCCGCGCGATCACCGGCTTGGCCGGATCGTTCGGCACGATGGTGACCGGGAAGACCACGCTATCGCTGTAGCCGATCGACTTGCCGCCGCCGTCGCTGAACAAAACCGGCGCGGGAAAGCGCACCGTCGCCGCCTTGATGTTCTCGGAGCCGGCGAAGGAGAAGCGCGGCGGCACGCCGGAGTCGCCGGGGTAGCGCCAGTAGGTATGCCAGCCCGGCTGCATCTTGATCTCAATGCCAGCGCGCAAAGGCGCGCTTTTTTCGTTGGCGCCGGCGATCAGCCGCACCGCGGATTTGGTGTCCTGGCTCCAGGCAGAGGCGTCGGCCGCCCGCGCCCCATGCGGCGCGGCCGCGAGCGCGGTCGCCGCGGCGCCCATGGTGATGAGGGAACGGATATTCATGCGAATACGTCTAATCGTGGCGTCCGATCCGCACCATTGAATTCATTGTGAGCAGCCGTGAGCATTTTCCGGGCAGCAGTGCGGCGGCCATTTTGCCACAATTAGCGGACAGATTTAAGTGTCACGCGGTCGCATGGCGAGCGGCGCGTTCGTTTGCAAAGCCCGGCCGATCGGATAACCTTTAATGATGTCAGCGTCCCGTCCCGCCAAGACCGCACCGAAAGCGAAAGCCTCGCGCCGCTCCACGGCGTCGGGCCCGCCCCCCGGGGGCCGGGTGAT